>JAPLUJ010000247.1 GCA_026397695.1 Verrucomicrobiota bacterium
AACACGATGGTGTGGTTTTGGAGGCTGGCCAGCGGAAAATCCCCGGGCAGCGTGAGGGTGATTTCGCGGGACTCACCGGGGGTCATGCCAACGAGTTGCGCGGCGAATCCGGGCAGGAACGCCTTGTCATCCAGACGCAACCAGAAATCCTTGCGTCCGGTGAGATGGCCGGCGGGCTTGCCGAGAAATTCTTCGGTGGGCTGACCCGCGACGGTGGACGTGTAGTCGATCACCGCGAAATCCGCCATGGCGGCGGGCCGGTCCTGGATGTCCTCGAACTCGGCGAAGCGTTCCTGCATGGCGGTGAGTTGCGCCTGAATCTCTTCCTCAGGCACGGCGGGCGGCGGCACGGTGACGGTGATGCTCTTGTATTCCGGCAAGACGAGTTCCGGCGCAAGCATCATTTTCGAGACGAACGTGATGCGCCCATCCGGCAGCGTGGTGAGATCCTCGGGCGTGCCAAAGTCGAGCACTTTGAGCGCTTCCTGCTTGAGCGCGGAGTCGTAGGCCTCGTGCACGAGTTTTTCGTGGAGTTGCTCGGCGATGTCCTTTTCGAAGCGTTTTTCAATGACGGCACGCGGTGCCTTGCCGGGCCTAAAGCCGGGGATGCGGGCTTTACCGAGGTAAGTGCCGACGATTTGATTCCGCTGGGTCTGGACTTTTTCAGCCGGGATTTCCACGCGCAGGATGGCCACACATTTCGGCTGTTTATCGACAACAATGTTCATGGGAAATAGGACCGACTTCAGCGTCGGGCAGGGATATTAGGGACAATGACCGCCGTTTGTCAAACAGGGTATGCGAAAAGCCGATGCCGCCGCGAGTTCCGCAAAATATGCGAAATCAAGCAGGACCAAGGATTTTTCCGGACATGCTTCGATTCACCAACGCGCGTCCGCCGGTGCGGTACGAAGATTCCCGGTTTTTTGCTTTCGCCCCCATGCCCGTCCGTGTTTGTTGTTGGCCCGCCCATGCAAATCGGCATTGCACAAATCAATTCGATCATCGGTGACTTCCCCGGCAATGCCAAACGCATTCTAGGTGCCTACCGCGAGTGCCTCGACGCGGGCGCAGAAATCGTCCTCACCCCGGAATTATCGCTGGCGGGTTATCCGCCGCGGGATTTGGTGTTCAAATCACAGTTTGTGCCGAAGTGCCTGCAAGCGCTCGATTACCTGGCCGGAGAATCCCGCGAGGTACCGTTGCTCGTTGGCTATGTGGCACCCCATCATCCGACGCGGCCGGGCAAGCCGTTCCGCAATGCCGTGGCCTGGCTGGAGCGCGGGGAAATCCACCACCGCGTGTGGAAAACCCTGCTGCCCACCTATGACGTGTTTGACGAACGCCGCTATTTCGAACCCGGCGAATCCTGCGACCCGATCATTTGGAACGGCCAACGCATCGGTCTAACGATCTGTGAGGACATCTGGACCGACGATTACCTGCAACGTCCGTTTTACGACAGGGATCCCGTCGATGAACTTTGCGCGAAAGGTATCGATCTGTTATTCAACCTGAGCGCCTCGCCGTTTCACCTGGGCAAACCGGCGCAGCGGCGGGTGATGATAGACGGCATCGCCAGGCGGATTAATGTCCCGGTGGTCTATTGCAACGCGGTGGGCGCGAACGACCAACTCGTGTTCGACGGCCATTCGCTCGTGACCGGATCTAACGGTAAAATCTCCGTCCAGTTTCCCGGATTCCGCGAATCCTGCCGCGTGGTCGATCCCTTCCTCAGCGTGGACAACGACGCCGTGCTGGATGCGTGCGAACCGGCCCAGCTCTATCAGGCATTGGTGCTCGGGCTGCGTGACTATGCCCGGAAGTGCGGGTTTGTGAGCGTTTGTCTTGGGTTGAGTGGCGGCATTGATTCCGCACTCACCGCAGTGATCGCGGCGGCGGCGCTCGGCGCGGAAAACGTCCGTGGGCTGACCATGCCGGGACCCTATTCCTCGCGCGGCAGCGTGGAGGATTCGTGTGCGCTGGCGCACCACCTCGGCATCCGTTGCGACGAGATCCCGATCCGGGAATCCTTCGCAGCGGTGCAAGCCACCATGCGGCCGTTGTTCGCCGGAAAACCCGAGGACGTGACCGAGGAAAACATGCAGGCCCGGATCCGCGGGCTGCTGTTGATGGCACTCTCTAACAAAGAAAACCACCTCTTGCTGACCACCGGCAACAAGAGCGAACTCGCCGTCGGTTATTGCACGATTTACGGCGACATGTGTGGCGGGTTGGCGGTGATTTCAGACCTGCCGAAATCCCGTGTTTACGAGGTCGCCCGCTGGATCAATCGTGAGCGTGAAATCATCCCATGGAACACAATCGACAAGCCGCCGAGCGCCGAACTCCGGCCCGATCAAAAAGACCAGGATACCCTGCCGCCTTATGATATCCTCGATGCCATCCTCGAACTCTACGTCGAGCACCATCTGTCACCCGACGAGATCATCACCCGCGGCTTTGAGGAAGCCACCGTGCGCTGGGTGCAACGCCGCGTAGACCTCAACGAATGGAAACGCCATCAGGCCGCTCCAGGCTTGCGCGTCACCAGCAAAGCCTTCGGCATCGGACGCCGCATGCCCATAGTGCACCGCTTCAGCGGTTGATGATCTAACACATCCCTCACGCCATGACACTCCATGAAGCCCGCAAAATCCTGGCACTTGCTCCAGATGTGGATCCACGCCCATATCTAGCGGATTTCAAGGTGGCACGCGAACGCATCGCCGCACTGGTGAGCAGCGAAGCGGATGAAGCCCTCGCCGACCGCTATTATGAGGGACTCGTCGAGTTCGACCAGGCCATCGCCGTGATCCGCGACTTGCTCGCAGCCCCGGGACCGGCGGCACCACCAGCGCCTCCGACCATCGCTCCGCCGGCGACGGCGGCGGCGATCTTGTCTGGAATCGGAGCGCCGGACGAGGACGATGCGCCCGCACCACGCCGCCGGGCGCTCGTCTGGTTGGTGTGGCTGCTGGTGATTCTAACGGGTGCGGCGCTTGGCGGTTGGTTATACTATCAATACGCGGCAAACCGGGTATTGCAGCAGCAGGCCCGCATCGCCTATCTGGAACGCGAAGGTTCCGTCCTCGTGGAAAACCGCCGCTGGCAGGAGGCGACCCGGGCGTTCGCGGAAATCGAAGCGCTCGCTCCAGGATCGGAACTTGCCCGCCTCGGACGTTCTAACATCGAGGCCGGCATGGCCGAGGAACAGACCCAATTTGTCGGTTACTGGACCGGCCAAGCCATCGCCGAACTCGACTCGGGCCGCTTGGCAGAAGCGCAGGCAGCGATCCAGCAGGTCCTCGAAAAACACCCTGCGGAAAAGGAAGCCGTCGCCATTCGCGAGCGGATCGCGGTGGCCCGGGTCGGCCAGGCACTCGAGGCGGCCATCGCCGCCGCCCGCAAGCAACTCGACGATCGGCAGTGGGCAACCGCCATCGCCACCGCCCGCCGGATTCTCGCCACCACGCCGCACAATGAGGCTGCGCAGGCGATTCTCACGGATGCCACCGCCGCCCTCGCCAAGCACACCGCCAATCAAACCTTGGCGAAAGAACTGCTAGAGAAAGCCATGGCCCGCGATCAGGGCCAGTTCGACGCCCAGGCGCTGGACTGGCTGCGCGAAGCGTCCGCCCTCGCCCCTGATAACCCGGAGATCGCAGCCAGACTGGAAAAAATGGCGTCCTACACCCGCACCCTCAGGGTGCCGGGTGATTTTGCCACTCCTGCGGCAGCACTGGCGGTGGCCCGTGCCAACGACCGGATAGTTCTAGCAGAAAAAACCTGGCAAGGTCCGTTGATCGTCAATGCCGCCATAGATCTCCAGGGCGCGGGATCCGCCAAGACCGTTGTCGAGTGCCCGGCCACGGAGGGCAGCCCGATCACCATCGGGCCGGATGGCAAGGGAGCGCGCATCAGCGGCATCACGTTCCGCCACGAATCGTTCCATGCGATAGGAAGCACGCGTTTTTCCGCGGCGCTGGTCCGCGGTGGGACCGCGACTTTCGTCGATTGCCGTTTCAGTGATGCCAGCGGCCACGGGTTGGTGGTCATCGAGCATGGCGGGGCCATCGCCAGCCGCTGCCGGTTCTCCGACAACGGCTGGAATGGGGCGGCCGCCATCGGCAACGGTTGTGTGCTGGAAGTCAGGGATTCCGAAGCGCTCAACAACTTCGAGCATGGCATCGAGTCGTGGGAAGGTGCCGCCGTCACCCTCGTCAACAACCGCTGCGAAGGCAACACCCGCAATGGCATCCACGTGGACAACGGTGCCGCCGCCGCCATCCTCGAAGGGAATCAACTCATCGCCAACCGCGAGTTCGGACTGGTGCTCGCAAGCGCGGGCGCGGGGAAAATCTCGGGCAACACCGCGCGCGCCAATCTGCTAGGCGGACTGGTAATCCGCACCGCCGCCGCCGCCCTGCCCGCCACCGGCAACCAAGCCACTCTCAACCAAGGCCCCGGACTCATCCTTGAAAAGGGACTCCCGGCGGCCGCATACGCATCTAACACCGTGACCCATAACACTCCCCAACAAATCCTCGCCGACGCCAACCTGTCCCAACACGAAGAGCCGAAGGAAGTTGTTCCCGCCAGAAATCCAGCCAACCCGGCGGCCCCGCGATAGACACGCGCGTCAAGTAAAGGAGGTTCCTCATCTGATGTCCGGGACGCGGCGATCTTTTCCCCGGTTGTGGAGCGACCATTGAGGGTGCCGTGGGTTTC
>JAPLUJ010000088.1:0-1195 GCA_026397695.1 Verrucomicrobiota bacterium
CGGCCCGAGCACGCGGACGCGTTCGATGCGGCCTTTCGGTCCGATGATGGCGAGTTGTTCCTGGCAGGCGAACTGGCCGGGCTGCGAGAGGTCGGAGAGGCGGGTGAGTTGGTGGCCCGCGCCGAACAAGGCTTCGACGTGATCCTGGGTGAGGTGGATATGGTGAGCCGAGACCTCGACGGGAAACGGTTGTTGTTGTTGTGCATCCAGCACCTGGCTGATGTAGGAACGGCTCAAGGTGCGCAACGCCTCGCGGGCCATCATGCGTTCCTCGTCGGTGGGCACGACCAGCACCGCCACCTTCGAATCATCGGTGGAGCTCCGGCACACCTCGTCGCAACCGCGGGCGCTGAGGTTGCGCCCGGCGTCCAGCGTGATGCCCATGCACTCCAATCCCTGCAACGCCAGCGCGCGCACTTCCGCGCTGCCCTGGCCGATGCCGCCGGTGAAAACCACCGCATCCAGGCCGCCCATGGCAGCGACGTAAGCACCAAGATATTTGCGGACCCGATAGCAATAGGTCTTGAGCGCGAGCAACGCGCGCGGCTGTCCCTCATCGGCTGCTTGCAGGACCTCCCGCATGTCGCTGGACACGCCGGACATGCCTAACAAGCCGCTCTGTTTGTTGAGGATCGCCTCGCTCTGCGTGGCTGTTAGGCCGTCGGTGCGTTCCAGGAAGGCGAGCACGCCGGCGTCCACGTCGCCGCAGCGTGTGCCCATGATAAGTCCCTCTGCGGGAGTGAACCCCATGGTGGTGTCCACCGAGCGTCCGTGGTCCACGGCGCAGAGCGATGAGCCGTTGCCCAGGTGGCAACTCACCAGGCGCAGTTCATTCGGGCGGCGCTGGAGAAACCGGGCGGCGCACAAGCTGACAAATTGATGCGAGGAACCGTGAAAGCCGTAGCGCCGGACGCCCTTATTTATATAATACTCGTATGGCAGTCCGTAGAGATAGGCATAGGCCGGCAGGGTGTGGTGAAATGCCGTATCGAACACCGCCACGTGTGGCACGGCGGGAAACAGCCGGCGCATTTCGCGGATGCCGGCGACGTTCACCGGGTTATGCAAGGGAGCGAGCGGATTGAGCGCCTCGATGTGCGCCAGAACCTCGTCGGTGATGAGTGTTCCTTCGGTGAACTTCTCACCACCATGAACGACGCGATGCGCCACGACACTCACTTCGCCCGCGCCACTG
>JAPLUJ010000088.1:1215-4348 GCA_026397695.1 Verrucomicrobiota bacterium
CACTTCGCCCGCGCCACTGATAACGCCCGTTTGCGGTGCCGTCAATGCGTCTAACATCTCCTTTAAGGCCTCCGCAAAGCCGGCTTTGGGCAGCTCGCGTTTCACCTCGCCGCCGGGGCCATGATGGGCGATGCGGGTGCCGTCGATGCCGATGCGTTCTATCAGCCCGCGGGCGTGGCGTGACGCGTCCGTCGTGTCATGGAAGCTGTATTTCAGCGAGGATGACCCGCAGTTGATGACGAGGATTTTCTCGGGTCGTTCGCCCTTGAGTTTGAAGCCGTAGGGGTCATCGCCCTGGCGCAGTGCCGCGGCCGTTTTCAGCGGATCGGCCATAATCGCCTGCATGCGCTGCGCGATGGTGCGCGAGATGTGCCGCACCGCGCCCGGTTCGGCCATGATGATGGATTGGAAGAGCGAAACGGGAATGAGCAGAACCTCGCAGTGCGATTTGGCCAGGAAATCCGCCTGGAGAGGATTGCCGGTCATTAACGCCATCTCACCGAACGTGTCGCCGGCCTTCAATTGCCCGAGTGGCTGGCGCGTGCCCCCGTCGCCGAGGGTCGAAGCGTTGACCACGCCGCTCAAGACCACCCCGAAGTGCCTGGCTTCGTCGCCTTGGTGGGCGACGGCTTCGTTGGCTTCGAACGACACCATGTGTGAGCCGTCAGCCAGTTCGCGGAGGTGAGCGTCGGAAAAATGATGACAGAAGCTGAGCTGCTGTTTGAGAAACTCGATGAGTTGGGGATGATTCATGGGGATGTGGGTTCCGGTTGTTCGCACAGAACCAGGCGGGCGGGTGTGGACCAGAATGATGTGGTTGCATCATTCCGTTCTTCAATGTTGCGGTGTTTTCAAGTCAGCTTCGTCCTGATCTCCGCGACCGGGGTTACCGCCACGTCGACCTTGCCGCGCACGGTCGCAGTAAAGCTGATATGGCTCCCCTGCGGGCTGAACTGAGGATGGGGGTCGAGGTGATACAGCCGGCGTGGGACCGGCGGCTGTGGCATGCCCGACATGATCTCAGCACCCTTTTCAAGCTCGCGATCCCAAAATAACACCTGGCACGGCTCTTGATCCCAATAGTACGGTGACTGATCGGCAGTCCAGAAGCGCCGCGTGGGGTCGCAGTGCCCGTGGCACAGTGGCCGTTTCCAAACATGCACGGCCTCGCGCGTCCGGACATCGCACTCGTAAGCACCCTTGCCGTAGTCGATCCAACAAAGCTTGCCGTCCTTTGACCACCACTCGTGCGAGGCACTTGTGCCGTAGCTTCCGGGTGGTTCTTCGATGTAGTTCTTCGGGTTGAGCGGTTCGACGCCCGAACTGGTGGTACGCATCAGCCAGATGCGTTTGTTGTAGGCGAAGCGCTGGCCGGAATCCGGATCGTGCCACCAGTCATTGGCGATCAGGAACAACTCGGGATCGACCGGAGAGAATTGAGCGTGGTTGTGGTGGCTGCCGAACTCCTTCAAGATCGTGACCTTGCTGGTTTCTAGCGAGCCGAGCCCCACGTACCAGTGGTTGCCGATCTCGCCGTCTAGCAGGAAGTACTTGCCGTCCGCAGACAGCGTGAGGTGGGAGAAGAGGCGCCCGACCCTGCGGCCTCGGATGAAATCCGGATCGAGTTTGACGATCTCGGTGAGTTTTCCGGTGAGGTCCATCTTGTACACGCACTGGCGCATGGAGAAGTAGATGGCGTCTCCCTCGGGCGCCACCAGCGGGTTGCCATCGGGCATTGCATGCGGGAAGTTCCGGATCAGCGGTGCCTTGGGATCCAGACTGACCACGCTCAAGGTCCTGTAGGGTGCCGGATCCCATGCCGAGAAAAACCACAAGAAGCGCCCGTCGTCCGAGATCCCCGGATTGACGAAGTAGAAAGTCTGCTGCACCGGCGAGACGCGCTCGTTGAGCAAGAACGTGCGGATTCCGGAGCGGGGATCGACCCACGGGACGAAATGGGGATGCCGTTCCAGATCAAAGACCGGCGTCGGGTTCTTGGATGGCGCGTGCTGCTTGCCATCTTCCAATTCCGCCGCACCTGCGGCCGCCGTCACACACCCCACTGCCAATGGGGCCGCCACCAGCACATTGCCGATGAACTCCCGGCGGGTCATTGCCGTCGTATGCGTCTCCATGATAGTTGGAACTTGTTGTTTCCTGCTGGATTTTTTTGGGGGGGGTAAAGGCCGTTGAGAAATCCGTTATGCCATATTGCGGGCGCTCGGAGCGCCATGCTGGTTTCCGACGCGCAGGAATTCAAGACGATAGTTGGCATCGGGGTTGCTTGATGACGGACCGGCCACCAGTATCGCGATGTTGCCGGGCACCTGATGTTCGCTCAGCCAGTTGCGGGCGAAGTCATTCCATCTTGCCGGTTCATCGGCGAGGTGGACCACCTGCACGCCGTAGGAAAAAGCCAGGGCCTGGCAGACGGCAGCGTCCTGGCTTACCGCGACGATCCACACGCCCGGTTTGAAGCGCGAGATCATGCGTGCGGTGGTTCCGCTGCGCGTGGGGACAATAACCGCTGCGGAAGGCACGACTGTTAGCGCGTGTTCCACCACTTCCGAGGAGGCTTCCGCCGCGTTCGTCGGTGGTGCCGGACGCCGTCGCACCGACCATTCATCCGGCCGCTCGGCCGCACGATAAGCTTCCGCGCTGGCGGCAATCTTCGCCAGCATCGCCACGGATTCCTCGGGATAATGGCCCATCGCGGATTCGCCCGAGAGCATGATGCAATCGGTGCCGTCGAGGATGGCGTTGGCCACATCGGTCGCCTCGGCCCGCGTTGGGAGTCGGCTGACGGTCATCGACTCCAGCATCTGAGTGGCGGTGATGACCGGCTTGCCGACCCGGTTGGCCATGGCGATGATTTTTTTCTGCAAGATGGCGATGCCCTCGATGGGCACCTCCACCCCGAGGTCGCCGCGGGCCACCATGATGCCATCCGCCGCCTGCAAGATGTCATCCAGATGATTCAAGGCATCGGCCCGCTCGATTTTGGCGATGATGAACGGATGTTTGCCAAGGGCATTCGCGGCCGCCCGCACCGCCTCGATGTCGGCCGCCGTCTCCACGAACGACTGGCTCACCGCATCCACGCCATGTTGCAGCGCGAACTCCAGGCAAGCGC
>JAPLUJ010000346.1 GCA_026397695.1 Verrucomicrobiota bacterium
CACAGGCGTTCGTGACGGTGTTTTCGAAAAAACTCAAGGCGGAGGGTGAGGAGTCCGCATGGGTGCTGGCGAACAAGATGATGACGCTGGCGGCGGTGTTCATGAGCCTCATCACGCTGCTGGGCATACTGTTAGCGCCATGGATCGTTGATTTCCTCACGTCTCTTGCGCGGGCCGGCAACTCGCCGCGCGCCTACAACCCGGAGGAAATCGCGCTCACCGTCACCATGGTGCGCGTGATGTATCCGTTCATCCTGTTGGTTTCACTGGCGGCGCTGGTCATGGGTATCCTCAACGCCCGCAACATTTTCGGCATGCCCGCGCTGGCGTCGTGTTTTTTCAATCTCGGCTCGATGATAGGCGGCGCGGCGCTCGGGTGGTGGATGGATCCCACCTGGGGCAAACAAAGTCTGGTCGGGTTTGCCATCGGCGTGGTGATCGGCGGCTTGGCGCAGTTAGTCTGCCAGTTGCCGGCGCTGCGGGCGGCGGGTTACCGGTTTATCGCGGATTTCCGCTGGCGCGACTCCGGCGTGCGGCAGATTCTGCGGCTGATGGGGCCGGCGGTGATCGCCGCATCGGTCGTGCAAATCAACGTGGTGATCAACGCGATGTTCGCTTATGGAGTGGGCGAGGGCGCGGTGAGTTGGTTGAGTTATGCGTTCCGGTTGATGCAACTGCCCATCGGCGTGTTCGGGGTGGCGGTGGCCACGGTGACCTTGCCGACGCTCGCGCGTGCGGCCGTCGGCGGGGTGTCTGCGGATTTCAAGCCGACGCTCGCCAAGGGTCTGCGTTTGGTGGCGTTTCTGGTGTTGCCCTCGATGCTCGGGCTGGTGTTGTTAGCCGAGCCGATCGTGAGTGTGCTTTACGAGCGCGGCCACTTCTGCGCGTGCGACCGGCTGCAGACCGCGGTGGCGCTGCGGGCCTACGGTTACGGCCTGCTGTGTTGTGCTGGGCTGAAGGTCTTGCAACCGGCGTTTTACGCCATCGACAAGCGCTGGCTGCCGATGCTGGCGAGCCTCTTCGCCCTGGGTCTCAACCTCGGGTGCAATTGGTTTTTCGTGATGGTGATGCGCTGGGGCCATGAGTCGCTGGCGCTGACCACCAGCATCAGTGCCACCGTGAATTTCCTCATCCTCTTTGTCGCCATGCGCAAATGCGTGGGCGACATCGGCACGCGTGACTTGTTAGAGCTGCTGGCGAAACTGGCGGTCGCCGGGGTGGCGCTGGCGGTTGTTTGCCTGCTGGCGAAGCGTTTCTTTTTCCAGGATCCCGGCCACCTGTCATGGTGGCTGCGGGCCGGCGGCTTGATGGCCACCGTCGGCGCGGCGGCGGCGGTCTATTTCGCGGCGGCACGTGTGCTGCATGTGGCGGAAGCCCAAGACGCGTTGGCCATGGTGACGCGCCGACTGCGCGGATAACCCGCACCCGTACCACCCCGGCGAGTTTGCCGTGAATCACCGAAAAATGTGGGCCGCAGCGAAAAATGGCTTTACAAGCCGGTGCCGGCCGCTAGTTTTCGCGCCCCCGGTTGACACTTGCGACCGCTCCAGTCCCAACAATTTTTCGCCATGAAAGTCCTATCTTCCCTCGCTTCCGCCAAGCGCCGTCACGCGGATTGCCAAGTCGTGAAACGCAAAGGAACGGTTTACGTGATCTGCAAGTCCAACCCGAAATTCAAGGCCCGCCAAGGCGCGACGCTCGGCACCCGCCTCTCGAAAAAGGGCCTCTGAACTGTCTGTTCGGCGGATTAATCCATGGAAACCACGATGCCCGCTTGAGTGCTCCAATCGTTTGGGCAGTACGCTCAAATGCTGATCCTCATCACCAGGCGCGGATGCATCATCGCATGAAGGATGACGTTGCCAGAGAATTGCCCATGGGCCGCAAATATCCCAATGCCGCCCGCGAGTGACCCTGGCAATACGTCTTTGCCGCCGCCACGCTCTGCTCCCATCCCCGCACCGGACACGTGGCCCGCCATCATCTGCATCAGGATTGCATGGACCGGGCGGCCTGAATCCGCTCGATCTCCCCTTAAATCAGAAAAAACCTCCTCAACAGAGGAACAGAGGATACACCCATAATACCGCCTTGACATCCCGTAGTATGTGCATAACCTGAATTTGTTATGGCCACCATGACCGTACGCACCACCGTTGCCTTTGATCCAGCCACTGCCGCGCGGCTTGATCGGTTGGCCAAACGCTGGGGTGTATCGAAGTCGGAAACCCTCCGCCGCGCCTTGGAAACGGTTGAACAACAAGCACAGTCAACGCATCAAGCCGTTCTAACGGATGAGGAGATCGCACGGATGACTCCGCATGAAGCCTTCAGTTGGTTACAGACCCATCCCCGGGTTCCTGCGGGGTGGGGTGCCGATTTCCGCCGTGAACTCAAGGAAGCGCGTGAGCGCGATGCGGTCATCGAAGAGGAGAGAGAACTCGCGCGTTCCAAGGTAGCTGAACCAAACAGCCATTGCCAAGCATGATCCATCTGGATGCCAACCTCCTCATCGCTGCCAGCGATCCAACTGATTTGCATGCTCCGGTCGCCGCTAAAATCATGAACTCGGCGGGTCCCTTCGCAACTTCAGCCTGCGCTTGGACCGAGTACCGTTCCCGGCCTGTCGATCCCGTGCGCGATAAAGTCCTCCTTCGCATGCTCGCCGGCGGCATTGTTCCCTTCGATGACAAAGCCGCCGCCCTCGCCGGCGAACTTTTCCACCTCACCGGTTCCAAACGCCGCACCCGCATGGACGTGATGATCGCCGCCGCCGCCATCCTTGCCGGTGCCGAACTCGCCACCACCAACTCCGACGACTTCCAAGCCTTCGTCCCCCACGGGCTCAAACTGCGTTCTATCTAACCACACCCACCGTCGCCACTCCATGGCGGCGGTGCCTCTGATCCGACTGGTTAGCGCCGGACGTCGTAGCAGTACAGCACATCTTGATACCGCAGGAACAACCTGCCTTGGCATAGAACCGGATGCGCCCAGGCGTCTTGAACTGGCTTTTCCGTCAGCCGGAAAGTGCCTGTGGTGCGGAATCCGGAATCCGTCAATTCTTGCAGCGTCATCATGCCCTGTACGGTCAAGCAGTAGAACCGTCCATCGGCGACGATCATCGAGCCGTCGGATAATTCGCCCCTCGGTTTCACCAGCGTCGGCTTGCCGGTCTCCACGTCGATCTTGACCCAACCGGGCACGTCGCCGCGACTGCTGGAACCATACAGCCGGCCGTCAACGCAGACCGTCCCACCATGAGTGATCTTCAGTTCGCGGGACCACACTTGTGATGCCGCGCCGTCGCCTAACTGGACGCCTAACAGGGCGCCGTATTCGCGGCTGGCATTGGTAAAGAGCAACTGGCGGCCGGACAGCACCGGGGTGGTGGAGACTGAATTGTTGGGATCCACTTGTGGCAATTTCCACACCAGAGCACCAGTCTCGGAGTCCACGGCAAACGCGTACTTTGAGCAGCTGTTAACCAGCAGTTTGCGCTTGCCCGCTTGAATGAGGATAGGCGAGGCATAGGAAGCTTGCTCGCCATCGAGTGGCGGCGTAGCCCAAACAGGTGCGCCGCTCCGCTTGTCATGAGCGACCATCAGGCCGTTGGCCCCTGCCGGTGTCGCAAACACGCGATCCCCATGCACCAGCACGGATTCGCTGATGCCCCACATGATGTTTTTCGCTGCATACCGTTCAAGTAGATTCACGGCCCATGCTTGTTTGCCCGTCACCGCATCCAAACACGCCAGATTGCCATGGGCGTTCATGTGATAGAGTTTGCCGTCGTCGAAACTGCAGGACGACCGGGCACCGGGGAACGACTTCTTCCAGGGCTCACCGTTGGGGGTTTTCCAACGCGGTTGGCCATCGCGCGTGAACGCGCTGATGACGAGTTCCTGGTCCTCGTCGCCGGTAATGTAAACTCCGTCCGCCACGATGATCGGGGACGAGTAGCCGCGGCCGATGCCGGAGACTTTCCATAACAGCTTGGGCCCTCCCGCAGGCCACGATTGCAACAACCCGGTTTCCGCGGAGATCCCGTCCCGGTGCGGACCGCGCCATTGCGGCCAGTCCGGGGCTGCCGAGCGACACAGTGATGGTAGCGGTTCTTGCGCCGCCGCCGAACGAGGCCAACCGACAGTCACAATGCCCAAGCACACACAACCCATAACTCGCATCCATTTGCTGATCACCGTGTGTTTGCCACCCGCGGGGAAATCGCTTGCCGGAAATGTTACGTCCCGTGGCTTTAGCCGCATGTTGACATGGTTGGAAACAATCTTCGCCGGGAATTTGCTGTTGGGGTTGGTGTGCATAAGAAATTTATTCATGGTGAGGATCGTGAGCCAGTAGCCTGAGGATTATGGGAACCGTGCGGACACTTTCGATGGATTTGGGTTTGCCTTGATGCGGCGGCTATAATTCTCGCGATCCTTGATGACCCAATCAATTCCGCCGCCTTGTGCCAGCGTGGGCTGCCAACCGTTGTCATTTTCGTTAGGATGGCGGATGAGGCACTTTTCCACAAGTGCCGTCATCCTTTTGAAATTCTGGTCGTTCTTGTTTTTCCATGCGTTGACTTGCCCCCATCCGCCCGCATCCGCGGCCAGCGGCATCATGAGAATGCGGCTTTCATCCGGTTGCGCGGTATTGATCAAGGCGCGCTCCGCTTGCTTTGCCATAACATCCCCGAAGATCTGTTGGATGAAGGCTCGCAATTCCGTCACGCCCGCCGGATTGATGCCACGCTCCTCAAGTTTGTTAGGAAACAAGTCGCCGTAACACTGTGCGTTCAGGTCAAGCCAATCGATGATGCGCTGGAAACTGGCGCGATCCAGACGGGTATTTGCATGCGGTTTCAACAGCAAATCGGGTAATTTGCTACCATACGCATAGAATGAAAACGGACGGCTGATGTTTTTCCCCTCTTCCCACATGAACTCCTTGAGTCCGAGGCGGTGTTCTCCTTGTTGGATCAACGCGACGAGCGGACGCGGCCAAGTCATCTGTCCATCATGCACCAGATTGATGCCCTTCTCGGTTTTCTCCAAGCCGTGACAAGAGATGCAATAGCGGTCGAGCACCGGTTGCACCGTGCGCATGAAACTCAGTCCGCCTGTGTATTGGGGACCGGCGGGCGGGGTGAGTTCAAGCGGGGCACGCGGCTTGCCGTTGCGGCTGATGAGAAGGGGTGGGCTGATGAGTTCCGGCTCGTGACATCCAATGCAACTGCGGCTCTCGCCCTTTTGCAGGTAAAACAGGCTTTTCTCGGTGAGAATCGCCCGCCCGTTTTCATCGAGAATCTGAAGTTGCGAAGAGGTCTCCGCCGGCACCTTGAAATAGGCCGATCCATCGGCGTCGATGGGAACCGTGCCAAGAATTTTTTTCGGGATTTCAACCGGCACGGTCATGCTGCACGGTGAACGATCGGCGCGGGGTTGCACGCCCAGCGCGTTGATCCGGATCGCCTTGATCATGCCGGGCTTGATTTTCTTGTCGGGATCGTTGCGCGTCAGGGCCACGTTCTGAACATAGAGCGTGGCATAGTTAGGCGCGTTGGGCGGCGTCATTGCAGGAAATGCATGGGGGCGCACCCGCTTGCGGATGGGGATGGGAGAAAATGACGCGACCGCCGGGTCTTCATAAATGAATTCACGCCCCCCTAACGAATCCACCAGATAAATGGCGCGGTCATTGGCCGGCGGAACTTGTCCTTGGGAGGGAACCGGGTGGTTGGCACGGGAAGTGAGGATGAGGTCTTCAGTGACCGGGTAGGGATGGCTGAAATGCGGTTGAGGCCACTTGCCGTCAGTTTCCGAATAAGGCGTTTCCGGCGTGATGTGGAGCATCGCTTGTTCGCTGTTTTCTCCCAGCCGGTTGTCGATTTCCACGAGCGTTCCCGTGTTGTAACTGTGGTGTCCCTGGGCCGTGGCGACGATTTGATTGGTTCCGGGAATGGCGGTCGCCTCCAGAATTTCCATGGGCGCGATCATGTCATTGCCGAAATAATGTGCGACTCCCGTGCCGTCGGGGCGGCACCACCAGAGTTTGTGAAAGAGCATCTCATGGCGGTTGGTATATTCCCAACGGGTAAAGACGATTCTGCCGTCGTTGAGGACGGACGGCTCGTATTCGTTTTCATTGGCATAGGAGAGTTGCGTGATGGCATCGCCGTTTTTATCACATCGATGCACAACCCATGCGGGATTGTAGCGTCCGCCATGGCAGCGTCCGAAGGATTGGGAGCGGGTCGAAATGAACACGATATTGCCGTCGGGAAGATTGCAGGGATCGTTGTCTTCGATGAGAACCGTGGCACGGTCGTTCCAGGTTTTCAGGGGATCGCGCTGGGTGCCTGTCAGTTGGCGGACCCACGATCCGTCCACCGCGGCTTCATACAGCCAGAAGCGTTTTTTGTCGGGTGCGGTATGATCGCAAAATGCAAACACCACTTTATCGGCATCGTAGTTGAGATCGGGATTGCGCACCGCTCCTTTGGGCAATTTGCCCTCAAGAACCGGCTTTGCCTGGGGATGGGTTTTCCAGTTGGTGAGAATCGTGAGCCCGGGTCCCGGCCGACTATGCATTCCCAAATGCTGGTCGCCATTGTGACTATAGGTGGTGGGAGGATTGCGATTGATGAGAAGCCGTTCGAAGTCGAGCGCGGGATGGGCGAAAACCAGTTTGCGGCGCAACGTGCGGATTTCGATATAAAGCGCGTCAGGCCTGTCCGGCGGGATGTTCCCGCTCGTCCACTGGTCCTCCAGGGTGTTGAGTTGCTTGGTGATTTCCTGCGGGACCTTGCGGACTTTCCCGATCCATGCGAGCGTTTGGCGGGTTAGATTCAGGGCCAAACGTATGTCCTTGGGTTGTGCCTTGCTGGCATTGGAAGGAACTTGATCCTTATCCATGGCATCGCGCCCGGCGGTGCCGGGAAAACGGTTCTTATCCAAACGGTTGCCATTGGCCGTACTGGCGGCGGCTTGTGCGGGAGTCAGCAACGATTGCGCCGGCTCGATTTGGACGCCCAGGTCACGCATCCAATAGTCAACGATGGTTTTTTGATAATCCGTTTCAGCCGCAGCCGAACCTAACGCAACCGTCACAAGATGAATGATCCAACACCCGAATCCTGTCATGCGTGAAGTCATTGCGGGGGTTGCCTGATTATTGTTAGGACCGAGCCTTGTTACTGAATCTGACACCGGGAGTGATCAACGATCCCGCCGCGTCGGATGGAACGCGCGGATCGCGCATCCAATATGCCTTAACGATTGTTTGCGCGTGATCTTTCATTCTTTCCATGAAATGCACGGCACGCTCAGTGAGCACAAGACCCGGCGCCGCAAGCCGCGTGGGCAGACCCCGGGCTTGACACACATTGCCGCCAAGACATTTCAGCCGCATGCCATGGCCGCGGACCGTAGTGGCCCGCAGCATGGCAAGACTGCCAGCCACGAACATCAAAAACATGCCGACCTACCGGTCCCGGCCCAGGCAATACGGTTAGATGCCCTTTTTCACCACATCCGTGAGCAGGTCGATCACGCGGTTCGAATAGCCCCACTCGTTGTCATACCAGGCGACGAGCTTGAAGAACGTGGAGTTCAACTCGATCGAGGAACCGGCGTCAAAGACCGAGGAGGCCTTTTCGTGAATGAAGTCGGTGGAAACCACTTCATCTTCGGTATAGTTCAGGATCCCCTTGAGATAGGTCTCGGATGCCTTCTTGAGCGCGGCCTTGATTTCGGTTAGAGACGTTTCCTTGACGGTCTTCACGGTGAGGTCCACCACGGAAACGGTCGGGGTCGGCACGCGGAACGCCATGCCGGTGAGTTTGCCCTTCACTTCCGGACAAACCAGGGCGACCGCCTTGGCGGCGCCGGTAGTCGACGGGATGATGTTAAGGGCCGCGGTACGGCCACCCTTCCAATCCTTTTTCGACGGGCCATCCACGGTTTTCTGGGTGGCGGTGTAGGAGTGGATGGTGGTCATCAGGCCTTCGGCGATGCCGAACCCTTCCTTGAGCAGCACATGCACGACCGGTGCCAGGCAGTTGGTGGTGCAACTCGCGTTGGAAATGATGTGGTGCTTGGCGGGATCGTAAAGATGGTCGTTGACACCCACGACAAAAGTGGCGTCCTCACCCTTGGCCGGGGCGGAGATGATGACTTTCTTGGCGCCGGCGGTGAGGTGGCCCTTGGCTTTTTCCGCTTCGGTGAAAAGTCCGGTGGACTCAATCACGACTTCCACGCCGAGTTCCTTCCACGGCAGACCTTCCGGGGTGCGGGCGCTCACGACCTTGATGTCGTGGCCGTTGACGACGATGACGTCGTCTTCGGCGAGATCCGGCGAGGATTTCTTTGAGGAAACCGTGCCGGCGAAGCGGCCTTGGGTGGAGTCGTATTTGAGGAGGTAGGCAAGGTTGTCCGCCGGAACGATATCGCCAACAGCGACAACGTTGAAGGTGGTTCCGAGGTGTCCCTGTTCAACAAGGGCGCGGAAGACAAGGCGACCGATGCGGCCGAATCCGTTGATGGCAATGGTGGTCATGGCTGTGTGTGAGAATCACCGAAACGGCTTTTCCGCCCGGCGGGCGGGAATCCTGCATGTCTGGACCATCCCGTCAACACCCAACGGCCAAACGGCAGAATATGCGCGGTTTTCAGCAATCCGGCTCCTTGTAATTATTTCGTGAACTATCAGCTCCATCTCTATCATTTTCTACGCCACCGGCGTGCGGCGCACGGAAATGACCCGTCTCGACCACGGCGATTTCGATCCCTCCGCCCGCACCCTGCTGGTGCGCAAGGGCAAGGGCGGCAAGAGCCGCCTGCTGCCGGTGGGGGAACGCGCCGCGTGGTGGCTGGAGAAATACCTCGCAGAAGTCCGGCCGCTCTTCGCCCACATTCCATCGGAAACCGCGCTCTTCCTCAGCGGCTAAACATGTTTTATTAGCTCGGACTCCAGTGGAACACCAACGGCACTTCACGCATTTCACAACATGCCCCCGGCATTCACCCCGCCCGAACCATTAACCAAAGCGAACCTTCGCACGAATCCTTGCAACGCACATGAATTGTTCTCATGAACACTCTTTGTGCCTTCCATCTACCAGCCCCGCCGCCCCCGTGCCTCGCCGCTCTGGCAAATCCTCACTGCCGCTTGGGACGCTTTCCTTGTCGGCTACGAAAAATGCCACCGTGCCACCATGGGGCCGCTCCGTCCCAATGTCTTCACCACAGTCCGCAATTTCCTCCGCTGCGGCGATCTTGCCTCCGGGTTCCTCCGATTCCATTGTCCCGATTGCGGCCACGAACGCCTCCTCGCCTTCACCTGCAAGGGCCGCCACTTCTGCCCGGCCTGCCACCAGCGCCGCGTCCGCCAGAGCGCCGAATGGATATCCCCGGCATGACGGAAACCAGCCTGCTGCCCAAAGCCGCCGCCGCCACCGGCATTGCCTTCCCCGAATTGTGCAGGATCAACCCCCATTTCCCCGCCTACCGGTCCGGCCACCGGCTGTTTCAACGGCCTTCACCCCAAAAGCAATTTCCTAGCATTGAAAAGAACTGGACCGAGGAAGTGGGCAACGAGTGCAAGCTGTGGAAGGCGGGCGTGATCGGCGCCGGTGTCCTGGCGGCCGGCGCGGGCATCGAGGTGGGGCGGCGCTGGCCCAAGGGACCGGTCAAGGCCGTGCCCATGCCCAAGGAAGGTCTGCTGGTGAAACTTCTCAAGAAACGGCGGAAGTGAAGAGGAAGGGGCAGAGGAAGAGATCGTAGATCGTGGATTGCAGATCGAAG
>JAPLUJ010000500.1 GCA_026397695.1 Verrucomicrobiota bacterium
CCGTATTGGATGGGTTATACAGCCGTTGACATAGGGGTTTTCCCCGGCCCGCTGATCGTGTTGCAACAACCGTCAGGCACTCCGCTGAGCAACGGCGCGACGCGGGACTTCGGCACGCTCGCGGTAGGGGATGCGGCCACCATGGTATTCACGATCCGCAACACGGGTGGGCTCCCATTGACCGACATCGTGATCGGCAAGGACGGTGCGGACATCGACGATTTCACCGTGGGTGCGCCCGGGGCGACCACGCTGGCCACGGGTTCCACCACTAACTTCAGTGTCACCTTCACGCCTGCGGCGACCACGCCCCGCACGGCGACGCTCCACATCGTCAGCAACGCCCCCGACGACAACCCGTTCGATATTGTTCTAACCGGTTGCGGTCCGTTCATCTACGCGACCGCTGGCGGCACGGTCACCATCACGGGATACAATGGACCAGGCGGCGAGGTGACGATTCCCGCGACCATCAACGGCCTGCCGGTCACCAGCATCGGGGTCAATGCGTTCCTCAACCACACCAGCCTGACCAGCGTGACGATTCCCGCCTCCGTCACCAGCATCGGTGACGCGGCCTTCAGTGGTTGCACCAGCCTGGCGAGCCTGTATTTCCAAGGCAACGCCCCCATTCTGGGTTCGGCGGTGTTTGACGGCGAGGCCTGGACAACCGCCTATTACTTGTCCGGCACCACCGGTTGGACCGTGCCGTTTGGCGGACTTTCGAAAACCCAGGGACCCTTCAACTTCACCATCAAGCCGGATAACACGATCACCATCAACGGTTACACCGGCCCCGGCGGTGCGATGACCATCCCCGGCACAATCATGGGACGGCCGGTCACCGAAATCGGGAGCTTGGCGTTTTATGGCTACTCCAACCTGACCGGCGTCACGATTCCTAACAGCGTCATTGGGATCGGAAGTTATGCATTCGCATTCTGCACCCGTCTCGCCAGCGTGACGATCCCCGACGGCGTGACCAATATCGATGAAGGGGCGTTCCTGAATTGCACCAGCCTGACCGGTATCACGCTCCCCGCCAGCGTCACCAGCATCGGGGACGGGGATGGAGCGGACTCCGGCAGCGGGATGTTCCTCAGGAACGGGGTGTTCATCGGCTGCACCAGCCTGGGCGCGATTGCGGTGGATGACGACAACCCCGCCTTCAGCAGTGTGGACGGGGTCTTGTTCAACAAGAGTCTAACCACACTCATTGCCTATCCGGGTGGCATGGCCGGCAGCTACACGGTTCCCGCCCATGTTTCCAGTATCAACTTCGGGGCGTTCACCGGAGCCACCGGTCTGTTAGGAATCACAGTGGATGCCGGCCATCCGGTCTTCAGCAGTGTGGACGGGGTCTTGTTCAACAAGGATCTAACCACCCTGATCGCTTGTCCCGGTGGCAAAACCGGTCGCTATGCCATTCCCGCCGGCGTCACCCGCATCACCGACGGGGCGTTCGGCTTCTGCTCCAGCCTGACCGGCATCACCATCCCCGCCGGCGTCACCCGCATCGGGGTGGCGACCTTCGGCTTCTGTTCCAGCCTGCCCGCCGTGACAATCCCCCCCGGCGTCACCCATATCGGAACATCGGCGTTTCTTTCCTGCACCAGTCTGACCAGCGTGACGATTGCCAGCACCGTCACCAGCATCGGCGAAGATGCGTTCACAGAGTGCGCCAGACTAACGGATATCTATTTCAATGGTGACGCTCCCGATCTTGGTGGAGATGGGTATGTGTTCGACTGGGACAGCTATGCGACCGCCTATTACCTGCCCGGCACCACCGGCTGGGGTGGTGATCTTGGCGGGATTTGGACGGCGGCGTTGCCCTTTAATTACACAACTTCCAGCGGTGCGGCCACCATCACCGGATACACCGGATACAACGACGCGGTGACCATCCCCAGCCTGCTGGAGGACCTGCCGGTCACCGCCGTCGGCGATAGCGCGTTCTATGAGAGCGCCCTGACCAGCATCATGATCCCCGACAGCGTCACCAGCATCGGTGACTATGCATTCGAAGTTTGCACGAATTTGCAGAGAGTCTATTTCCTGGGTGACGCACCCAGCGCCGGAACGGAGGTGTTCCTGGATGCCGCCGATGACGTGACCGTGTATTGTTTGTTAGGCACCACGGGTTGGGACATCACGTTTGGCGATCGTTCAACCATGTTGTGGGACCCGCAGTCACAATTGGGTTTCACCACGGACGGGAGCACCGTCACGATCACGCGAGACGCCAGTCCCGGCGGCGCGGTCAACATCCCTGACATGATCGCCGGCCTGCCGGTCACCGACATTGGAAATTATGCGTTCCGCGACAACATCAACGTGACCAGCGTGGCGATCCCCAGCAGCGTCACCAGCATCGGGGCCGTCGCTTTCGGCGGCGAATGCCCCTTCCTGACGGAAATTAGGGTGGCACTGGACAATCCCTCCTATTGCAGTGTGGATGGAGTGCTCTTCAACAAAGCAAAGACCGTGCTCATCGCATATCCGGGTGGTCTCGTAGGCGACTATACGATCCCCGGCGACGTGACCACCATCGGGTCAAGAGCATTCGATGGCTGCACCTACCTTTACAACGTGACAATCCCTGACGGCGTCACCGACATCAATGACGCCGCGTTCATGTTCTGTGGCAACCTGACCAGCGTGATGATCCCCAAGAACGTCTCCAGCATCGGGCACTTTGTGTTCGTTGGCTGCGCCAACCTGTACGAGATCCTGGTGGATGGCGACAACCCGGACTATCGCAGTGAGGACGGCGTGCTCTTCAATGATGCGATGACCTCGCTCATTGCATATCCGGGCGGCCGATACGCAGACTACACGATCCCCAACGGCGTCACCCACATCGATGACTGGGCATTTGCATTATGCTCCGGTCTGTACAGCGTGCTCATTCCTGACAGCGTCACCACCATCGGAAGATGGGCATTTTATAATTGCGCCTGGCTGACCGACGTCACGATCCCCCATAACGTCACCACCATCGGGGACTATGCGTTCGATGCCAGCTACAGCCTGTCCAGCGCGGTTTGCATGGGGAATGCCCCCACTACCATGGGGATTGATGTTTTCACAGACACCGCAAGTGGTTTCACGGTGTATTATTACAATGGCGCAACGGGATTCACCACGCCGACCTGGTTAGGTTATGACGCGTACAACATGGGGAATCCGCCCGAGATCGCCGTCGAACAACCGCTTGGCACCGACCTCATGGACGGCGGCGCGAGCATCCTCTGCGGCAGCGTCACCGTCGGCGACTCGTCAACCACTTTAACCGTCACCGTGAAAAACGTCGGCACGGATGACCCCACCTACGGCTCGTTCCCCCTCAGTAACCTCGATGTCACCACGACCGGCGCGAACGCCGCGGATTTCTTCGTCACCAACGTCAGTTCCTCCACGCTGGAGGCCGGCACCAGCACCACCTTCACCGTCACCTTCACGCCCACAGCCGCGGGAGCCCGTACTGCGGCGCTGCACATCGCCAGCAACGATCTCGACGAGAACCCGTTCGATATAGATCTAACAGGCATCGGGATGCTGCCGGAAATCGCCGTCGAGCAACCGGCCGGCACCGACCTCATCGATGGCAGCGCGA
>JAPLUJ010000337.1 GCA_026397695.1 Verrucomicrobiota bacterium
CAATTGCCTTGGATTAATCAAAATCAGGATGTATATTCCCCGCAAAGTCGATGGTGATTTGGACCAATGGAGAGCGGAAAGCCGCCATAAACCGCTATTGATCCGGGGTGCCAGGCAGGTTGGGAAGACGCAGACGATCCGGGAGTTTGGGAAGAAGTTTGAGCATTTCATCGAAATCAATTTTGAAGAAACGCCGCGCCTGAAAGCCCTCTTTGCGGAGGATCTATCTCCGGCGGGCATTTGCGAAAACATCGCCGCCATTTACAAGACTCCCATCATCCCCGGCAGCACGCTGCTGTTTTTCGATGAAATCCAGGGCTGCCAGGAGGCCATTGCCGCACTGCGCTTTTTCCACGAACAAATGCCTGGCTTGCACGTCATCGGCGCGGGGTCATTGCTGGAATTCGCGCTGGCGCAAATGCCAACCTTTGGGGTGGGCCGGATCCGCTCCTTGTTCATGTATCCTCTCAGCTTTGCGGAATTTCTGGCCGGGGCCGGGGAGCATCCGTTGCTTGCTAAAATCAAGGACGCCAACCCATCCCAGCCGCTGCATGAGGCGCTGCATGGCAAATTGTTAGAACTGGTCCGGAAGTTCATTTGTCTCGGAGGGATGCCGGAAGTCATTGCGTCCTACCTTGCAACCAAGGATCTGCATCATTGTCAGCAATTGCTTGATGACCTGATCATTTCAATCCAAGCCGATTTTGCAAAATACCGGAAAAGAACCCCGGTGGCCCGCTTGAATGAGGTTTTTCAGGCGGTGGTATTTCAGGCGGGACATAAGTTCGTGTATGCCAAAGCCTGCGCCCAAGCCAAGCAGCACCAGATCAAGGAGGCATTACAACTGCTGGTCACCTCCGGTCTGGTGATTCCTGTCGCCCACAGTTCCGCCAATGGCATTCCGCTGGGTGCCGGTGCCAATCTGCGGAAACAAAAAATGCTGGTGTATGACACCGGGATTTTCCAACGCCTGATGGGCCTCGATCTAGCTGATTTCCTGCTCTCGAAAAATTTCGATGCCATCAACAAGGGCCATGTGGCGGAACAGTTTGTCGGCTTGGAATTCATCAAAGCGGGGTCGTGCTATCATAATCCATTGCTCTACTATTGGCACCGGGAGGCGAAAAACAGCAATGCCGAAGTTGACTACGTGATCACCATCGCGCGGAAAATCGTCCCGGTGGAAGTCAAGGCGGGAACCAAAGGAGCCATGCAAAGCCTGTTTTTGTTCCTGCAGGAAAGAAAGCTGCACAAAGGCATCCGAATCTCCAACGAGAATTTTTCCGTGTATGATGCCATCGCAGTGTATCCTTTGTATGCTGTCGAAAAACTAGCGACAAGATGAGTCTCCTGTTCATTGGAAGACTTCTTCTTCCTCACGATGTGGCAGGATAATGTGTCTGACAAACTATCATGAATCAAGTTGCGAATCCAGTTGCGGATGCGTGTCTTGCGCCGGCGCGTGCGTCTCCAGACTCGCCAGAGCATGAGCCGCCATACCCAACGGGCCTTGCCGAGACCCCTGCCGGGATGCGCGTCAACATGAGGGGATTCCTCATCTGATGCCTGGATCGCGGCGGCCTTTTCCCGGTCGCGGAGCGACCATCGAGGCTATCAACTCCGCACTCCATCGATCACGCGCGATCCACCCACTCGGAAACCCGCGACGCACATATCTTGCTGCCCGGTTCCGCGTTCTTAACGAAGAGCTGCGGCGAATTTCTGGTCTTGCAAAGAGACCGCTTTAATGCGATTACAGTCCGCATGGACAACCAAGTACTGCAAACGATCCGACAGAAGCTGGGCGACGCCATCAGGACGCCCTTTCCGGAGATGGTGCGTCGCGACGCCGCTCCGGTCCAGTTGCGGGGCAAGGTTCAGGCTGTTATCGGCATGCGGCGGGCAGGCAAGACCTTCTTTCTCATGCAATGCCTCGCCGACCGGTTGGCGCGTGGGATCGAACGGGAACGGTTGGTCTATTTCAATTTCGAGGACGAGCGGCTCGGCGAGCTGCGAGCTGAAGAACTCGGCGCGCTGATCGAGGAGTACTATCGTCAGTTTCCGCAATTCCGCCATCAAGCCGAGGTGATCTGGTGTCTGGACGAAATCCAGCTCGTTCCCGGCTGGGAACGCTTTGTTCGAAGGGTGCTGGATGCCGAGAAGGTGGAGATTTTTCTGAGCGGATCTTCGGCCCGCATGTTGAGCCGCGAAGTGGCCACCAGCATGCGCGGGCGGGCGATGGAGACGGTCATCACGCCGTTCAGCTTTCGCGAGTTCCTGCGTGGGCGGCATTGGCCCGATGGCGCGCCGCACCAGTTGCCCTCAGGCGCGGAGCGATCCGCCTTGCGTGCGCATTTTGACGCCTACCTCGAAATTGGCGGCTTTCCCGAAGCGGGCGCTTATGCGGCCGCGCGTGACCGGGTCGGCCTGCTGCAAGGCTATGTGGACACGGTGCTGTTTCGCGATGTGGCCGAGCGGCACCAAGTTTCGAACCTGCCAGCCCTGCGTGCGTTTGTCCGCCAGCTCCTGCGCAATCCGGCGACCCTGTTGAGTGTGAGTAAAACCCATGCGGATTTCGGCTCGCGGGGCATCGCGGTCTCCAAGGAATCCCTGCTGGCTTTCCTGGCACATCTTGAGGATGCCTTCCTCGTTTTTACGGTGCCCTTGGCCGCGCGCTCGGAGCGTCGGCGGCAAGTGAACCCGCGCAAGCTTTATCTGGCCGACCACGGCCTGGCCCAAGCATTCAGTCCGGTCGCAGGCTTTGACCGCGGCCGCCTCATCGAGAATCTGGTCGCCTGCGAACTGTCGCGAGTCAGCCGTGATCTGGCCTATGCCAAGACCGCAGCGGGATTTGAGGTGGATTTCCTCGCCACGGATTTCCAAGATCGCCGCCAATTGATTCAGGTCGCCGCAGACATCTCGTCTCCGGCGACATTCGAGCGGGAAGTTCGGGCTCTAACCGAAGCGCGCAAGGAATTTCCGGATGCGGCGGCCTTGCTGGTGACCGAGAGCGAAGCGCCGCACGGCAGCCGCACCCCGAAGGGGATCGGGATCGTGCCGGTCTGGCAATGGCTGTTGGGTCACTGATTTTCCGCTGGAGCGGGGTGGTCGATACGTTCATGCAGATGGAATATTGAAACCGCAGATGGGCGCAGATGAACATTGGATGTGTGGAGCCGGGCGGCACGCAAATTCCTCTATTCGCAACCGAGAGCCCCGGTGCGGAAGAGTGAAAAGGACTTGCCTCCAGGAGCAGGCTCGGTTATGGATGCGTCGTCGGCCAACAGGAATGAAGATTTGTTGCAATGAAAGTTCCATCGTCCCGCAGGATTGTTCTCGTGAGTTGGGCGTGCTGCGGCATCGTTGTCATGCTGCTGATTTGGCTGTTAGGCCGTGCCGTGTGGACCCATGCGCCGGCGGGGCGGGGCATGGAGGACGCCATGTGGGCGGCCCATTTGACGGCGGCGGAACAGGGCCGTGACGGCTTGGAAATCGTCTATCCGCTAGATGCCTCGGTCTTCCCTCCCGAGATCGCGGCACCGACGTTTCGCTGGCGGGACAAGGACTCCAAGGCTGATGCCTGGCTCGTCGCCATTGAATTCGCCGGCGGGAAGCAGCCATTGAAAGCGCTGACGCGAACCGCGGAGTGGACGCCCACGCCGGAGCAGTGGCGGGAGGTCACGACCGGATCCCAGGCGGCACAGGCCAAGCTCACGGTCCTCGGCGTCAACCGTGCCGCGGCTAACAAGATTCTATCTTCCGGCACGATTCGCATCGGCACGTCCAGGGATGAAGTGGGCGCGCCGATTTTCTTCCGCGAGGTGAACCTGCCGTTTCTAACAGCAGTGACCGACCCGGCGAAATACATCCGCTGGCGCCTGGGTCCCATTTCTTCGCCGCAGCCGCCGCCCATCGTCCTGGAAAAGCTGGCGGTCTGCGGCAATTGTCATTCGTTCTCCAAGGACGGTGCCACGCTCGCCATGGAAGTCGATTCGGGCAATGAAAAGGGTGGTTATGCGATTGCGCCGGTGAAGGAGGAAATCGATCTCGACCCGTCAAAGGTCATCGATTGGAATGACTACAAGCGCGACGCCGAGGAGCCGACCTTTGGATTGCTGTGCCAAATTTCACCCGACGGCAGGTATGTGGTGGGCACGGTCAAGGACCGCGCGCTGGCCGTTTACAAGCCGGACATCATGTTTTCCCAGTTGTTCTTCCTGATCAAAGGCTATCTGGCAATCTACGACCGCGAAACCAAGACGATTCGCGCCTTGCCGGGTGCGGATGATCCGGAGTTCGTGCAGACCAACCCGAGTTGGAGCCCCGACGGCCGCGCCATCGTCTTTGCCCGCAGCCGCAGCAAGGCCTACAATCCCGAGAGTCTGCGCAAGAGCCGCTCGGTGCTGGTGCCACAAAAAGAGGCCGAGGAGTTTCTCTCCGGCGGCAAGACATTTCTGTATGACCTCTATCGGATCCCCTTCAATGAGGGCCGCGGCGGCAAGGCCGAGCCGATCATCGGCGCTTCTAACAACGGGATGAGCAACTACTTTGCCAAATACTCGCCGGACGGCAAATGGATCGTGTTTTGCAAGGCCAGGAGCTTCATGCTCCTCCAGCCCGAC
>JAPLUJ010000373.1 GCA_026397695.1 Verrucomicrobiota bacterium
CCAAGGAGGGCAAATGATGATGATTCCAGCGAATCGGGAAATAACAAGCTCATGACGGATTATCCACGCAAGCAGAGCGGCACCAGACCCAGAAGAAGATAGAGAGCAAGAGTCCACATGCCAGTGAGTGATTCGATCCGCTTGCCGGGCAGTTTGCCACAAATATATCCGGGCATCATCGCAACCGCGATGACAAGAACGATGCCGAGACCCGTTACGACCGGCCGGGCAAAACCGATGCGCGTGGCCGCCATGCCCGCACAACCGAGGGTGGCCAGCATGGCGGTCAACCAGACCGCCGCACCGCCGGTTTTTCCCCACAACCGGCTGTAGGTTTCCACACCTTCTTCCTCGGCGGCGGGTTGGCGCAGTTTGCGACCGATATCGATGACGATGCCGTTGCAAAAACTCGCCGTTAGAAACCACCCGAGCCCGGACGGGGCCAACGATCCGCGTGGCAACCATTCGCAGGCCGTGCCGAAAAAATCGACCAGCGGCATGATGCCCATGTGGCTGAGCAGATAGATCACCGGCCGCGCTTTCAACCAATCCCGGCAGAAGAACTCGACGCTCATCAGCGCGAGATACGACCAGGCAATCGCCAGCACGAGGAACAACCGGATGTCGAATACCACAACCAGCGAAATTTGCACCAATGCCGCGATGCCGAACAGCCCGCGCAATTCGGATAGTTTCACCAATCCGCGCGGCACCGGGCGATATGGCCGCCAGCGCGCGTCCTCGCCGGCGTCCTTGAACTCGTCGGCAATGCGCAGTTGCAGGAACATCAGCAGACAGACCCCGAACGCAGTTAGATATGCCTGCCATCCGGGCGGCGGCGCACCACGCAGCAAACTGGAAAACGCCACCGCACAGGCGCTGAAGGCGGCGATCAAGGGCCCGTGGGCGTGCAGCGGGAAGCGTTCGTTCTGATAGATCCACCAGCGCTTCATGGCGGTGCGGTTGCCGCGGTTGCCGCGGAGCGGCCGCGTGCCAGCTTGCGGTGGGCGCGGGCGAAGTGCCCGGCACTGAGCGCCGCGATAATGGACAACTCGCCGGCTAACAACAAACCCGCGCAAACTTCGGCGAGGGCGCGGGCCTTGCCCGATCCATACAAACCCATCAGTTCCAAACAGGCCTTTTGCGTGGGTAAACCGGTGCCTCCGCCCACGGTCCCGACCATGATGCCCGGCAAGGTCACCGAGGCATACAACCCGCCATCCTCCGTCACCTCGAAGCGCGTCACCCCGATGGATGATTCCGCCACACAGGCGGCGTCCTGGCCGGTGGCCAGATAGAGCGCGGCAAGTCCGTTAGCGAAATGGCCGTGAATGCCGAGCGTTCCGCTGAACACCCCGCCGATGGCCGACATCCGCCAGTAGTCCGCCATCGCTTGCGGCGTGGTGAGCAGGTGTTTGGCGATCATTTCCGCGGGAATCCTTGCTTCCGCAGTCACCTTTTTCCCCCGGGCCGTGGTGAACGAGCGGGCGCTGGCCTTCTTGTCGCCGGAGAGGTTGGACTCGACATAGTAGCGCTGCGGCTGGACCGGGGTGCGTTTGACTATATCGTCGCAAATCATCTGGGTTGCCAGGGTGACCATGTTTTGGCCGCAGGCGTCGCCGGTGGTGAACTCGAAGTTGAGATATGCGTGGTTGCCCTCCACCGTGCAGACGATATCCACCAATTGCCCGTGCGACGTGCTGGTGGCGGTGATCCGTTGGAATTCCTCGAACTGCTCCACCGCCCAAACGATGAACAGGCAGCCCTCCGCCGCCGTTTCAAAAACGAACCCCGGCGCACGACTCACGCTTTCGGATAGAACCAGCGCCACGCAGCCGCCGACCGCAGTGAGCAACCGGCAACCGCGATGATAACTCGCCACCAAGGCCGCCTCGGTGGTGGCCAGCGGAATCGGATAGTCGCCCTTGGCCGCGAGACCGTTCACCCGCAGCGGACCTGCCAATCCGATCGGCATCCGCAGCACGCCAAGCGCGTTTTCGATGTTCCCCTGATAGAGCCGCAACTCGTCCGGCATGTGTTCTAGCAGGATCGCACGCACTGCGGGATCCCCCCCAATTTTATCCCACAACGCACGGGCGCGTTGCAACGACACTTTCGAACTGCCGGCGGGAACATGTGGCAGCGCCTGCATGTCCGGATGCAGGCGCCCGGCCGCATGCTGCGGGCTCTCGCCAGCGAGAATCCGCGCAACATGTTGTTGAATGAGGCCACGTTTGCCCGTCATTGGGCGATCCTTGCCGCTTCCCGCACGACCGTCAATTGAGAATCTCCGCAGCCCTCAGCCGAGGAATCCTGTTAGCGGGCTGGTGGCGCTGGCGTGGTTGATGGGTTCTGGCAGGCCGAGTTCAAACGCCTCGCGGCCGGCTTGCACGGCCATCTTGAACGCGACGGCCATGCGGGCGGAATCCGCGGCAATGGCGATGGCGGTGTTGACGAGCACGGCGGCGGCCCCGAGTTCCATGGCTTCGGCAGCGTGGCTGGGCGCACCGAGGCCGGCGTCGATCACCACGGGCACGGTGGCCTGTTCGATGATGATGCGGAGTTGGTCGCGGGTGGCGAGGCCGCGGTTCGACCCGATGGGAGCGCCCAGCGGCATGACTGCGGCGGCACCCACCTCCTGTAGCCGTTTTGCCAGCACCGGATCGGCGTTGATGTAGGGCAGCACGACGAATCCCTCCTTGACGAGGATTTCGGCGGCCTTGAGGGTTTCTATCGGATCTGGCAGCAGATAGGTGGGATCGGGATGGATTTCGAGTTTCACCCACATCGGCAAACCGGCGGTGGCGGCGAGTCGGGCGAGGCGCACCGCCTCATCCGCGTTCATCGCGCCGCTGGTGTTAGGCAGGATCAGGTATCTCTCCGGATCGATGAATCCGAGGATGTTGGCATACGGATCGTGGCGCCCGCTGAGATCGGCGCGGCGCAGCGCAACGGTGACGATTTCCGTGCCACTGGCGGCGAGCGCGTCGCGCATGACTTCGTTAGAAGGAAATTTCCCGGTGCCGAGGAACAGGCGGGAGCGGAATTCACGACCGGCGATAATGAGCGGTGACATGGGGGATGGGTTTGAAATTTTAAATTTGAAATTGAAAATTTGAAATTGAAAATATGAAATTCGAAATATGAAATATGAAATTTGATATTTGAAATTTGAGAGGTTAGAGGTTGAAGGAGGCGAGCCACTGTTCGAAGGCGGGGTGGTTGTGGAGATCGTATTGCCAGCAATGGAAGCCGAACTGGCGGCCGGTGGCGATGTTTTCCGCGAGGTCGTCGATATAACAAGTGGCATCCGCAGCCAGTTCGTGGGCATCCACGGCATGTTGATAGATTTCCGGCCGGGGTTTGAGGTGGCCGGTTTCGAAGGACAGCACCGCGTCATCAAACAGGGAGAATTCCGGATAGGCCTCGAACAGCCACGGGCAATGAAGGGCGTTGGTGTTGGAGAAAAGAATCAAGCGGTGCCCGCCGGAGGCGATTTTGCGCACGCATTCCCACATCGGCTTGTTAGGCG
>JAPLUJ010000604.1 GCA_026397695.1 Verrucomicrobiota bacterium
GGCCCTAGTGGCAAGCAGGCCAGCGCTTCTTCCGGCATCTCCAAAGTGATACTCATGGGACGAATGTATGTCGCATCGAGTCGGACGTCAACCTATCACCTGACTGTGAACCTGCCGCGGATTTCCCGCCTCAGACGCCGGCGAGCAGCGGGGTTGTCGTCCCGGGGTGATCCAGCGTTGCGCGGGAGCCGTATTGCATCCAACGGTAGGCGACCAGGTACATCAGCCACACGACGGGACCCGCGAAGATCAGGCCGACGAAACAGGCGAGCATGCCCGCGATAACAATCGCCATGGAAAGCAAGTAAAGCAGAAACAATTTCAGGCGGTTGTTGGTGGTGATCGAGGAGCTGTAGGACAACGATTCCATGATTCCCATGTCGCGGTCCACGATCGCAATCATGTATTGGCCGTATCTCAAGGCGACATAAATTCCGGGAACGATCAGCAACATCGTTATTGAAGGATTCAAATGATAGCCTGTCCACAAGGCGATATAATTGCCGGGAACGATCAGCAACAGCGGCCCGACGCACACCATCAGTCCGAAAAGAATCGTCGCGCCGAGCGCGCGCAGCAGCTTGCCACCCTCGCCAAACAGCATGCCCACCGAAACTTCCTTGCCGGAAACCAGATTCAGCCCGATGCGGGTTATGCCGAGGCCGATAAACATGGAAAACACCAGGGTGATCACTTGACTCACCACCCAGGACTCTAACGAGGGTATCCCGCTGGGGATCGATTCCATGTTGCGATGGGACCCCGCCGTAACCAGGCCCTGAATGATCCCCAGCACTATCGCGAGCGCGAAAAACACCGCGAAATAAACCACGCCCACCAGCAGGATGGTTCCAAACTGGCGCTTGGTGAGCTCGAAGCCGCGGGTCACGCAGGCGCCCACATCGAGGGGCTCGCTGCCGGGGGTGATTTCTAGCAGCGCAACCCCGGTGGAGGGTGGCGGTTCGGTCCAGGCGCTTTGCGGTGCGGCGTAGGGATTCGCAGGATCCGCGGGTGGCACCTCCAGCGCTTGGGCGGGCGCCACGAACAAGCCCGGAACCATGCCGGCGGGTGTCCAATCCTTCATCGTCGAAGTCCAGACCAGATCCTTCATCGGATCGAACCCGCCGCTGCGGGCGATTTCCCCAAGTTGTTCGAAAGTCACCGGCCCGCTCTGCTGGCCGCCACATGCGTAATACCATTCGGTCATGGACTAAATCACTTATCGGACTTTCCAAGCCTTGGCAAGCATTCACTTCGAGGGCTCTTGAGGTCAAAACAAAGCCTTGAGTGAACAAGCATACGCGACTGATTGCCAGTAAGGCACACTGCCGCAACCGGCTTCTTGTTAATTTGTCTGATCAATAATCAATAAAAAGAGTCGCAAATCCCGCCTCAGCTTAAAGGTGCGTTAGTGGCTGTGGTTACCCGCCACCAGAAAGTCACTTTTTTGTTCGCGCGAACATCTTTTTTCTTGCGTTATTCTTCCAAACGTCCATTCTTTCTCCAACACCCCACCCCACACTCCCATGGCCACCAAAGCAACACCCGAAGAATCCGCCTCTGAAAAACTCCAGGAAGCCCGCAAACGCAATCTGGACCTCGCCATCTCCCACATCCAAAAAGAATTCGGCGAAGGTGCCATCCTGCGCCTCGGCGACGACCGCTGCGTCGATGTCGATGTCATCCCCACCGGCAACCTCCTCATCGACCGCGCCCTCGGCGTCGGCGGATTTCCACGTGGCCGCATCATCGAAGTCTTCGGCCCGGAATCCTCCGGCAAAACCACTCTCACCCTCACCGTCATCGCCCAGGCCCAGAAACGCGGCGGCCTCGCTGCTTTCATCGACGTCGAACACGCGCTCGACCCGCAATATGCCCGCAAACTCGGTGTCAATCTTGACGATTTGTTAGTCTCGCAACCGTCCTCCGGCGAGGAAGCCCTGCAAATCTGCGAGGCCCTCGTCCGCTCGAATGCCATCGATGTGATCGTGCTCGACTCGGTCGCCGCGCTGGTCACCAAACAGGAACTCGACGGCGAGATCGGCGATTCCACCGTCGGTGCCCAGGCCCGCCTGATGAGCGCTGCCATGCGCAAACTCACCTCCTTCATCTCCAAGGCCCGCACTGTGTGCATCTTCACCAACCAAATCCGCGAGAAAATCGGCGTCATGTTCGGCAACCCCGAAACCACCCCCGGCGGACGCGCCCTCAAATTCTATGCCTCGGTCCGCGTTGATATCCGCCGCATCGGCCAAATCAAAACCACCGATGGCACCGTCACCGGCAACCGCACCAAAGTCAAAATCGTCAAAAACAAGGTCGCTCCGCCCTTCACCGAAGCAGAATTCGACATTATGTATAACGAGGGCATTTCATCCACCGGTTCGCTGCTTGATCTCGCCCTCGAAATGGAAATCATCCAGAAACGCGGCTCCTGGTTCTCCTATGACGGCACCCAACTCGCCCAAGGCCGCGACGCTGCCAAGGAACTCATCAAGGCCGACGCCGTCCTTTACGCCGACCTCGAAACCAAGGTCAAGGAAGTCCTCGAAGCCAAAAAGAAGAAATAACAGAACACTAACCGCCACCAATCTAACGGAAGTGCTCGTGGATCGTGGATGAGGAGTGCGGACCCGTCGCGCCAGCATTGGGGAGCGCAGGAGCCCCTGCCGGATGGCGGGGTGTTGCGGGGCGATTGGAGGCGGTCCTGGAGGGCGCGGGCCGCCATTTGTCTGTTAGAAGATGATGGAAATCCTGCCGCTGCCAGCGGTTGCGCGGGACCACGGGTTTGCCCGGTCGGCATGGGTGGCTCCGGGGATGGCGATTCGCGCCCGCCACACTATCCGCAATCCCTCCGGCAAACATCATGCGCATAGGGGGGTATGGGTCGGAAAATGAGAGCGCTTGTGAAACGCACGGAAAGGGCGAATGGGACCAGGGAGAGGAAATTGAGAGTGATGGACAGGGTTTTGTTAACAAAGGGTCAGAAAAATAATTAAGATTGGGGCTTGCATTGTCGTTGGCGGCGGCTAGGCTGCGGGCATCATGAGACGCGCGCGCTGGCTGGCACCTTGGAAGGATTCATTTGTACGCCCGGTGATTTACCACTGCGTGACGCGGGTGGTGGAGCGGCGCCTGGCGTTCGGACAGACGGAGAAGGAGCAATTCCGCACCTACATGCGGATGTATGAGAACTTTTCGGGGTGCCGGGTGCTGGCATACTGCCTGATGTGCAACCACGTGCACATTCTGCTGGAAGTGCCACCAATGAAGGAGGGCGGGCTGACGGACGTGGAATTGTTGAAACGCCTGCGTGCGATTTATCCGGCGGCGATGGTGGCGGAGGTGGCGAAGGAGTTGGCGGAGGCGCGGGAGAAAGTGCGGACCGGGCTGGCACATGAAAGCCTGGTGACGCGGATTCACGCGCGTTATAC
>JAPLUJ010000308.1:0-6852 GCA_026397695.1 Verrucomicrobiota bacterium
CCGACGTGTTCGCCATGGCCGGGATCGGATTGATAGCGTTCCGCGAGGATGCGAGCCGGGCGGAGCACCTCCTCGGCGAAGGTGCCGGTGAGTTCGCGCGAAACGAGCAGGTCGTGCAGCAGTCCTTGTTCGTAATCGCTTGCGGGAATGTGGAGTTTGTCGAGTTTGAGGGTTTCCGCGAGGGCGAGGTTGATTTCAAGGGCGGGGAGCAGGGCTTCCGCAGTCTGATAGTCGAGATGATAGTATTTGACGAGTTCCACATCGCTCATGCCGGCGGCCTCGGCGGTGAACTGGCGCAGTTTCTTGAGCGGGCAGGCGGTGCCGGACTTGGTAAGTGATGCGGCGACGGATTGGACCTCGTAGCCGATGATGACCAAGCCGTCGATTGAGACATCCGAATAATCAAACTGGATCTGGGCCAGATTGCCGGAGGCGTGTTCCCGGATTACGCGCAGCAGGGCGACGCCTTCCGCGTGGGAACCTTCGACCGCCTCGCGCGTGCGATGGGTGCCCATGCGGTAGCTGGTGTAGCGCGTGATCCGGCCTTTTTGAAAGAGCAGGGCGCGGGTGTTGCCGGGGCCGACGTGCATGACCAGGGTGGTGGCGTTGCGCATGGCGGGCAGGTGCTGGAGGCGGCGGCGGGTTTTCAGATATATCAGGCGCGTCATTTCGCCGTCGTCGATGGTGCCGACGCGCAAGCCGCAGGCGATGCGGATGCGGTTCAACACGGTCTCATGATTTCTGGCCTCGCTGAGGATGTTAGACGCGACGGCGCGCGTCACATTGTGCGGGTCGAACCCGAGTTCGGTGAGGGATTTCTGATAGCCCCTGATGATGGACACCACCCGCTCCGTAGTGGATAGACTAACAATTCCCTGACGGAAAATGTCGCGTGCCAAGGGGGCCGGTTGTTCGAGGAAATCCACGGGGGTGACCGTGCCGTCGGCGTTGCGTTCGGCCACCATCATGGAAACCGAGCTCGCGCCGATATGCAGCGCGGTGGCGAGCGAAGCGGACGCCGGCGGTGGGGTGGCGGGTGGGTGGGCCTTTGGCATCGGCACAGGACAACGCGGGATGGCTTGGGATTCAACCCTGAATATGTGACGATCGACTTTGTCGGCCCGATTCAATAACCTTGACGACAGCGCCGAAACCATGAAATCATCCACCCGCAAGCGAAGCAACGCATCGGAATCACGGGATGTAGCGCTGACGCGTTTTGCAGGGCGTATCCGGAGTCGCGCCCAGGCAAGCCCGGGCGAGCGGAATGTCCCTGACGACATTGTCAAACGACCACAGTCCCTCGCTGTGCTCGGCACCAGGCGTACGGGCCTCGTCCAGATGGGGCAGTGCCGCTTGGGCGACGGGTCCGATCCGGCAAAGCGCAAGAATCGTTTCGTGGCGGATTATGTAATCCTTGTGGGACAACAGCGCTATCAGAACCGGCACGGCCTCGTCCGCGCGTCCCAAGCCGCATAACGCTTCCGCGGCGGTCATGCTCACATCGGGAGCGGAGTCTTTCAATGCACTGAGCAGAGTTGCGGTGGAGGGGGCGGCTTTTGCGCCCAGTGCCAGCAGGCCGATGGCGCTCCAGCGCCGCACGGCGCTGTCGTCCGCTTGCAGCAATTCGCACAGGCGCGGAATGGCCGAAGGATCGCGTTGGTTCGCCAGGTTGGCCGCGTCTAACAGTTGGCGGAGAGGATTGCGTTTGGGATCCATGCCCATTTCAAGTGGCGAATCCTTGGTGGAACGGGTATAGAGTTCGTATTGCGAGAGCAGTCCGAGGTCGCGGTTCTCCATCATCCAGCGTTCGCACTCGACACGCAGGCGTTCCCGCGTCGCTTGGTGCTGCTGGTCGGCAGCAAGGTTGTGCAACTGCCACGGGTCCGTCTGCATGTCGTAGAGTTCCTCGACCGGCTTGCTCATGTGGAAGAAGCATGAGGGGCGGATCGAGGCAGCGAGTTTTCCAGCTTGGGCGAGCTGCCGCCATTCTTCGAGCATGTAGGGTGCCTTCTGCCAACTGTACTGGATGGCGTCCCAGCCGACCTGCGGCATGAAGTTGCGGATATAGTAGAATCTATCGTCGCGCACCATGCGGCTGGTGTCAAAGTCTGCGTTGTCGTGGAAATCGCGGGCGGCATGAACATATCGGCGTGGCTCGCCGGCCATGGGGCCGAGGAAAGCTACGCCCTGCATGTAGCCGGGGATTTCGACGCCGGCCAACGAGAGCATGGTCGGCGCGAAGTCCACGAAACTGACCAGCCGGTTGGTGGTCGTGCCCGGCTTGGCGTGTGGCGTGAGATGCGCCCATTTCTTGGGAATCCGCACCAGCAGCGGCACATGCGGGCCTTGATCCCAAATCCAGGCCTTGCCGCCGGGCATGCCGTGGCCGTTGTCGCCGATGAAGAAAACAAGGGTGTCGTCGGCCAGCCCGTCATCGGCAAGCATCTTCAACAGCGTGGCGAAATACCCGTCCATCTGTGTGATCCGGTCGTGATACTCGGCCCAGATTTCGCGCATGGCGGGCGTGTCGGGGAGATACGGAGGCACGGTGATGTTGGCGGGATGGTGGACGATGTCCGCAGGAGGAACGCTGTAACAGCCCGGATCAACCGTCTTGCGGCCTGGCATGCGCTGGCCGTATTGGCTTTGATGCGTGCAAAACAGATTGATTTGGCCGAAGAACGGTTGTCCGGGTGCGCGGCTGCGCCATTCTATCCCATTGGATCCGATCTTGCTCCACGGCTGGTCTTTCGGCTTGAATTCATAGTCCAGTTTTGCGGTGCCGCCTTGGCTGCCGTTGAAGGTGTAGTAGCCGGCCTCCCGTAGCAGGGTCGGGAAACATTTCACCAACGTGGGATTCACCCACATTTCGGCGCGGTGTTGGAAGGTGCCGAGCCGCGTCGGATAGACCCCGGTGGCGAGTGCCGAACGGCTGGGGGAACAGCACGGGTGCACCGAATAACAGTTGTTGAAACGCACGCCCTGCGCCGCAAAGGTGTCAAGATGCGGGGTCACCGCATTGGCGTCGCCGTAACAGCCGAGGTGCGGACTGATATCCTCGGCGGTGATCAACAGGATGTTGGGTTGTGCGGACTGTGCGGCGCTGGCGGAGTGCGCAAAGATGGCGATCAGGAAAGCGGTTAGAATGGTTTTCATGGGTTTGTGTTGCTGGCGGATTTCGCAGCAACCACTATACCATAGGAAACATCAAGCCAATATGAATGGATGCGATTGCCATGGGCACGGTGCCGGGCAAGGTGGCGCGTCATGGCCGAGAATCACATCAATCGGGTGCTCGGCCACCTACATTCCGCGCCAGGCAGCCTGTTCGGTGAAATTGTCGGTGCTGCATAATCTAACAATAAGTGCCGTCGCCGGGGAACTGGCACACGACGAGGTGCTGAGTTTTTTCTTGGGCTTGGCCATGGTGCGGGATTTCCTGCCCTGCAATACCCGGTCAAACCGCCCACGGATTCAGCACGGGTACATCGTCGGGGAAGTCGCTGGTGTTGCGGGTGACGATGGTGAGTTGGTGCTGAATGGCGGTGGCGGCGAGAAGGCTGTCCATGAGGGGGAGCTTGCGGCCGGCACGCTGGTGTTTGGCGTAGAAGCGACCCCATGCAAACATCACGGGCGCATCCATGACCAAGAGGCGGTTGGCGGCCCAGCGCTCGATGCGTAGATACCAGCGTTCGATTTGGTGGCGTCGGTTGCCTGCGTCCATAAGGTGGATGCCTTTGAGCATCTCACCGAGCGAGAGGACGCTGACATGGAGTTCCGCATCGTGGTCTGCCAGCCATTGCAAGACAACCGGGGCTGGCCGGGCTTTGGAAGATTCGCAGAGAATGTTCGCATCGACTAGGTAGGACATGGCGGGCTATTGAAAATCAAGATCGCGGGCTGGGGTGGTGTCCCGTTCGAGTTGCCAATCTTTGACCGGGCAATCGCGCAGAATGTCCACCAGTTTTTCGGCCGGCTGGAGGTGGGCATACGCCTCGGCGGAGATCACGACGGCAACGGGTTTGCCGTGCCGAGTGATCGTCTGTGCCCCTTGCTTGAGCACGGTATCGAGCAGTTCGCTCAGCTTGTTTTTTGCGTCTTGGAGTGGCCAGGTTGCGTTCACGCTCCAAAGATGACAGGAAACTCCAGCCTGTCTAGCTCGATTTCGCCTTTTGCGAGATGTTCTGCAACGAGCGTGGATGTGACTGCCGACGGGTGTTTTTCTCGGTGATGTCTTCGCGCTCACACATGATCGAGGCCGTGATCGCTTACGGATGGGAAAGCGCGGAATTCTACCGCAAGTGGTTCAAATCCGGTTCGACCGGGTTTGACATCAAGATGCTGCAAGGAGCGATATTGAATTGGGGTTCGCCGGAAACGCGGTATTCGGATGCCCTCCTGCAACTCTTCACTCAAATTTTGCTGCCGCAGAAAAACTACATTGAACGGGTCAAACGACATTATCTCTTGTTTCGGGCCACGGTTGACAAACCTCGTTTGTCATTGCTGCGCCGCCGCCGCACTGGTGGTTAGATGTTCCGGGAGGCAATGGCAGTCACCGCAAATTTGTTCACCCGAATGTCCCGGTTCCCGCCATCGTGTGCGGTCACGATGGTGACGCCAAGCCCTATCTTGAAAAACACGTTGCGGAAAAATCCACGCATCCAAGCCATGAAAGCCACTCATCGTCCTGTCATCCGGTATCCCTTTCACGTCCGGTGGAGCACTGAGGATCAAGCGTATCTTGGATCGGTTCCAGGTCTCATTGGCGAATGCTGCCATGCCGCAACACCGGAGCGCGTGCTTTCCCAACTCAAGGAAATTGCCGAGGATTTGGTGAAGCACCTACAGTGTCAAGGAACGCCCCTACCCGAACCCCGTCCCGACATCCCGCACGATCCCGATCCGAAATGCATCCGTCTCGCCCTGGGTCTCACCCAGGTCGGGTTTGCTCATGCCCTCGGGATCAGCCCCAAGACCCTGCACAAGTGGGAGCAGGGCAGTTCGCGGCCGAGCGGGGCGGCCCGCACCTTGTTGCGTATCGCCGCAACCGAACCCATCACCGTGAAGCGCGCACTGGGCGCGCTTTGACGCCAGGATGCATTGTTGGATTCAGATTCTTGTTAGCCGATTGCGGCTTGGGCTCGGTGGCGCCATCTCACAGAGAGACCAAAGGCAACACACACCGCTGATAAAATCATGCATGTCATTGGCATGGTCCAATGAGAGTCGAAGGACTCATAACGTGACAGATCAGGGCGCGAACGTAGATACCGGATGTAAAGTGAATCCCCCACTCGATACCGATTCTGATCATCGAGCACCACGATGGCAGACGCGTGACAGGTTTGAGTTAGTGGGGTGGTTGAGGAGCTTGTGGCGTCTTGCCATCCGCGGCTCTATGATTGGCCGAGAGCCTTTCGTATTCTCTTTGGATCTCTCCGGCAATCAAGAATCCGATAGTCCACCGGTTCCTTGTCGGCTTCGATCCGGTAATAAATCGCGTATGGAAAGCGCTTTGAAAGCAGACGATGAAAACCAAAGACCCGGCGGTGAATACCAGCGTAAAGCACCAACGAGTCAATATCAGAGCAAAGGCAGTCCTGGAAGTAATCGCCCAATCCGACTTCCCGCGATTCGTAAAAATCCCTCCCGTATTCGAGATCGGCAACAGCGGATGGTAGGATTCGGATTGTCATTCACAGCCTCCTCAATACGAATAGACCTGCTACAACCGTCTTTGTAGCGGTGGACGGTGGGAGCGAGGTGGTGAAAACGATCTTCAAGCCTGCGTGCTCATAGAGAACCTCTGACGTCTCAAGCTTCGGTGAGGTGTATCGTCGCACTGGCCCGCCCCCATACTCAACAAAGTTGATTGTTCTATAAGCAATTGGCGGATCGAATGACTCTTCCATTCGCCCACCATTCTCGCGGACCGTTCGGAAAACGGTCCCTGCCGCCCCGTTCGGATGCAAGCCGGCAAGAGTTGTGTATAAAGACCAGGGCAGGGGTGGAGGCGCTCCGAGTTCGCCCGGTTAAGAAGGGTTAACAATCCGAGTTCGCCCGGTCAATCTGGGGTGATATTCACCGCTGGCTAAATAGTTTTTCGGTAGCAAGCGCCGTCAGCCAGCCGACCTCCATTCTTCCTCTCAACCGACCGCTCTGCCACTTCACTCATGACCCGTCAAGCCGTCGGCGGCACGGCTGAGCACGCCGAACGCCCGCGCCTGACCTCTTCTTCGTTCGGTTGTGGTTATATTTACCCATCCGGGATGATACGGATCATGGCGGGTGATCGCTCTCACGGCGTTCGTCCTGCTGTGGACCGGAGGGGGCACCGATTCGATAGCCGTGGGCCACCGCACCCGGAACGCGGGCGTCGGCATTGGTGGCCGCAGGATCGGCGCGGATGTATTCCACGGTGGTGGTTGCGGCCGCCACGGTCACGCGCAGATGGCCGGAGCCGCCGAGGATGACTCCCGCCTTGTAGCCGTAATCGGCGGCGGAGCGCGGCGGCTTGCCGTTGCCGGGGCATCCGGGCTGCGGCACTTCCTGATAGATGATGCCGTCCAGTTCCTGTTTCGCATAAAAGTGGTCGTGGCCGTGAAACACAATGCTCACCTTGTTATTGGCTAACAACGAATGGATAGGCGCGGGCCAACCGGGGCGGTTCTGTTGGAAGCCGGCGCCGCCATCGGAGTCTTTGCCGCCCCATTCGTAGAACGGCGCGGCTTCCGAACCGCCGCGGCTCTGCTCATCCGCCCCGCCGACCAGGTGATGGATGAACACAAAGCGGAATTTTTTCGTGCTGCCTTCAAGCGTGCGTTGAAGCCATTGATACTGATTTTC
>JAPLUJ010000308.1:6871-7795 GCA_026397695.1 Verrucomicrobiota bacterium
AGTGTGCGGCTCCAGTTGTAATTTTTGCCGCGCGGCTTTTGGTTAAACCAGAACGGGTCGAGGACGACAAACTGGGCGTCGCCCCACTCCCACGCATAGTAATCCTGCAACAACCCGGCTTCGGGGTGCTTCACCGCGTCGCCGGTATAGAAGCTGTCGGGAACCGGGTTGGGAAAATAGCGCTTGCGCATCGCGTTGGACCACACCGCCAGGCTGTCGGCGTCGTTGCCCCGGCCGTGCGGGCTTTCACCGTCGTGATTGCCTAACACCAGGAACAACGGCGTGGTCAGGCAAAGCGGGCCGAAGTAATAGCGTTGCGCGAGATATTGTTTGGCGGCGGCCTCGCGGGTCGCATGCTTCTCGGTCATGAACGTGTCGCCGAGGTCGATGTGGAAATCCGGCTTGTCGGCACGCGCGTTGGCGAGCGACTGCCGATAGATCGCGGGATCGGTGTGTTCGTCGAGGTGCGAATCCGCCGTGACGGTGAAGGTGAACGCGCCGCCCGGCGGGCGCGCCGTGTGGAAGGAGCCTTCCGTGCTGTGAGCATGCGCCAGATTGAGTTGATAGAAATAACGGGTGTTGGGCTGAAGGCCTTCCAACACGATCTCCGCCGGCGCGCCTTGTTTGAATGGCCTTGCGGGCGTCTTGAGATCATGTTCTCCCGACTGGGTGCCATAGGCGACGCATCCCTCCGCATCGTCGTAACACAAGACACAGACCGTGACCGAGGTTCCGGTGGGGCGGCCCGGAATCATGTCAAACGGATGCGCCGGCACCTCGCTGCACTGTGTGGTCTGGACCGGTTGCCTCGATCCACCTTTGCGTGCAGGCTTCTCGTCAACAGCAGGTGCGGCCAGCGCGGAGCTTAACAGAAACAGAATGCTCCACCTATTCAAGGCCCGGCGCAAAGAGTGTTTGGCAGGA
>JAPLUJ010000072.1 GCA_026397695.1 Verrucomicrobiota bacterium
CCAAACCGCAATCCCGGCAAGCACATTCAGGGCGGCGGTCAACCAGCAGACGGCCGTCACGCCGAACAGCGGAATCAACAACGTGCTCGCCAACAACGCGCCCAGAAACGCCCCCACGAAATCGGCCGTATAGAGCCGTGAGGACGTCGTCGCGGCACCGCCGGATGCCGCCCGCCCCGCCAACGGAAATTCCATGCCGACCAGCACGGCAAGCATGAATGCCAGCAACGGAATGGACCACTGAAGCGCAGGCAAGGTGCCGCCCGCCCCGCCCAAACGCCCCAACATCATCAGTGCCAGCGGCAACAGCGCGGCAAACGCGGCGATGGCGAACGCGAGTCGCGACAAACCCGCGAGCGCGGGTCGCCGGCCCGCCTGTTTCCGCCGCGCATCCGCTACGCAACTCCCCGGCGGGCCAGTGGCCCGTGCGCGGTTCTCGGGCGCTTCTTGTGTTGGCGAGTCTGGAGACTCGCGCTCCCGCCGGTTCTCGGGCGCTTCTTGTGTTGGCGAGTCTGGAGACTCACGCTCCCGCCGGTTTGCAAGCCAGGCACCGGTCGCCAGCCCCGCCATGAACATCGTGACGATCACCCCGAGCTGTTGATAGAGCGAGCCGTAAAGGATTTGACAACCTAACAGAAGCACAACTTCCAGTGCCGACGCCGCGAAGCCGGACGCGAAGATGGCCAGCGGCACCGCGCGCAGCCGGAACAGATAGATCGCGAACGCAACCAGCAAAACCGTCTCCAGCACGCCGAACGAAACCTTGAATTGACCGATCCAGTGGAGCAGGTGGTAGTAATACAACACCGGATTGAAATCAGTGTTCACGGCGGCGGGCTGCGTCACGGCCCGCCGCATGTCCGCCATGCGGTCCGGCGTGAGCATCGCATCGAGATAGTTGCGCTGCACCAGCCGGGTCGGAATCCGATAGTCTTCGATCCGCGCGGCAATGTCGCTGTGCAGTGCGCCATCCGACGCCAGGAAAAAAATCCGCCCGCCGGGAAGCAGCAGCACATTCCGGAACGACGGCTGCAAGGTCCGGTGCGCCGAGGCCAGCATCCGCGCGAGTGCCGGGCTCACATAGTTCTCATAGCGGCCCAGCGCGAATGACAGCACGCCATCCGGCGACAACACGCGCCGGACCTCGCTGAAAAACTCCGCCGTGTGAAACCGGTTGATCTGCGAGGTGGACGGGTCCGGCATGTCCACGATGATCACGTCGTAGCGTTCGCGGGTCCGCTTGATGAAAAGCCGTCCGTCGGTGTGGACGACCTTGATCCGCGGATCGGTTAGAGCGCCGGGCAGGAACCTGCGGCCCGCCTCGCTGATCAGCGGATCGAGTTCCACATAGGTGACTTCCGCGCCGCCGTATTTCATAATCTCCTGCGCGGTTCCCGCCACGCCGCCTGACACCAGCAGCACCTTGCGCGCGGCGGGCCGCTGGATCATCGCATAGTGAACCGTTTCCTCGATCTGCCCGTAGTTGTTAGTCGAGAACAACGGCATGCCGTTTTCGATGAAGTTATACTGGCCGGAGGATTCGGTGACGAGCAGCTTGCCATAGGGCGAATTGGCGCGGAAAACGATCTTCTGCTGCGGGAACTGGAGAGCGGTCGAGAACGCGTCCATATCTAACAATGAAATGGCCGCAACGCCCGCCGCCGCCAGGGCCGTCATTCCCAACAAAGTCCGCCTGCCGCAA
>JAPLUJ010000471.1 GCA_026397695.1 Verrucomicrobiota bacterium
AAACGGCAACTCCATTCTCCGCATGCGGTCCGTGGTGAATGATGTTACCGATGATAAAACTCCTGCCGCCATTTGGCAGGTCGATGACATAACTCGAAGTTCCATCCCGCTCGTCCATCAGCCGGTTGTAGAGAATCGAGTTCGTTTGAGCGCGGCTTTTCACGAGGTGACCGGTTTTTGCTTGGCACGACGAGCAAAACCGGAGCGTGAAGCTGTGCACCTGACCGATGTAGAGATTGTGCGAGTACCCAAACCGCAGCCGGTCATCGCGAAGGAGCGGTGGATTTGCGCGGAGTTCATGCTGAAACACAACACGCCGGGAAAGCCGGACGGTGAACAGGCTTTCTGGATCGACGGCCGCTTGCTAGGCCACTGGCGCGGCATCAACTGGCGCAAGACCGAAGGTCTGAAGGCGAACGCGCTGACGCTGGAAAGCTATGTGACGGACCGCTGGACAAAGAATCCGGTGAACACGGTATATTTCGACAATCTTGTGATCGCCCGCGAATACATCGGACCTGCGGGAAAATAACCGAGCCTGACAATGATGATCCGACCATGAGACGACGTTCCTTCCTCTTTAAATTGAGGATAGGGTGAAGCGAAGCAGCGGGGACGTCATCGGAGTTGAATCAAGGTTGCGGGGGAGTGGCCTGTGCGGGTGACGGCGCTGCTGGTGACGATGCTGCGGGTGCCGGTGCTGCTGGTGCTGGCACTGCGGGTGCTGGTGCTGCTGGTGCTGGTGCTGCTGGTGCCGGTGCTTTCGCGTCGGGGTCGCCCGGCAGAAAGCGCACGTCCTTGAACTCGATGTTGCCGCTGCGGCCGCCCTCCATGGAATTGTCGAGCGTGGCCGAGTAGGAGCGGCTGCGGATGGTGCCCGCGGCGGGGTCAATGGTAATCAGCGCGCAGTAGCTGTTAGGCTCGGGTGAAATATCGTTCTGCCAATCAAAAAGCATCTCGCACACCGTGTTGCCCTTGTCCCCTTCGGCGCGGGCGTGGACGGTCGAGAGGTGGCCGCAGAACACCAGCGAGAAGTTAGGCTGCCAGCGGACCATTTTTTCCCACAGGATCTTGCCGGCGACATCCCGTTCGGTGTGGGTGAGGTAGGAGTGGGTGAGCAGGATCACCTGATGGTCGGGGTGCTTGGCGACCACTTGATTACCCCAGGAGATATCCGCAGCGGACGGGTCGAAGTTGAGGCAGAGGATGAGCCATTTTTTGCCACCGGCGGCGAAGGTGTGGAAGCTGTTGTCATTGCTGCCTTCCGGAAAATTGCCGCCGAACCCGGGCATCTTGCGGAAGCGCTCCACCGGGAAGGTGCGGTTGAACAGGACCGTGCTCTTGCCCGGCTTGATGCGGTCGTAGTCGTGGTTGCCCACTGCCATGAGGTAGGGCACTTTGCCATCCAGCACGCTCATCGCCGCATCGATGTTCTTCCATTCCTCCTCGCTGCCGCCCGTCTGCACGGAGTCGCCGACATGGAGGACATATCGGATGTTTTCCTTCTCCTTGTTAGCCACGATCCACTCGGTCATCTTGCGGGTCACCTCCGGCCACTTCTGGCTCGCCCACTGGCTGTCCGGGATGACGACGATCTTGAACGGTTCTGCGGCGACTGGCAGCAAGGCGGTTAGCCACAGCGCGGCAACCGTCACGATGCGCGATTTTAAACAGGTGTGCGGGGATATCGAACTCATCCTCCGAATCAAAATGGTTCCCGCTGCCGGCGCAACGGTCATTTTGCGAATTCGTTGTCTATTTGGCGAAATCCGCCGACCGGATGACGGGAAACGACGAGATCCGCAGGCGTGCGGCGCCCATGGGGACCAAGGTGTGGGTTTCCACCGCCTGACGCGGGTCGCCGTGGCCGCGCCGACAGTTTTCATCTCCGCCAAACATGCCGCCAGTGCTCTTTACCGTGCTCTTGGTGCCGGGGCCAGGGCCGAAGAAACCATCCTCGCGCTGGCTCCGGATCGCCCCCTCCAGCCATACCCGCGCCTCCTTGATCTGGTCCGCCCGGTCTAACAAATATGCGCCATCGCCGAAGCCATTGAGCCAATACGGCATCTCTTCCCAGCCATTGCGGTCGCCGCCTTTCTGGTCCAGCCATGCGTTGCCGTCCTTGGCCAGGAATTTGCTGATTTCACCGAGGTGGCCGTGAAAGCCGTCGGCCTGCAACAGCAACTGCTGCCGCAACCACCCGTGCGGACGCACCGCGCCCACCGCCAGTTCCACGAACGCGCTCGGTTGCAGCGGTGCCCGGTTGCCAGCGTAATGGTCGTTGGCTTCCGCCGCAGGATCGGGCCCAGCCACCACTTCGACTCCGAGGGCCGCTTCCACTCCATGCCCGCCGACAGCCGCACCCGCATGGAATACATTAAGTTAGCCGCAAAGAGGTACAAAAACCACAAAAAATGAATACCATCAGGCTTATTGCGTATCTTGCGCATTCTTGCGGCAAAAAATACTGTAGGGCAAACCAAGAACTCATCAGTATGCAGCACATCACCCGCCCTCCGGCCTCTTCAAATCCACAATCATCAATCATCAATCGGACCCCCCCCCGAAGTCCCGCTCGATGATGGCCGCATCCTCGTCTTGGAATACACCTGAGCTCGAAGGCGTCCACACCCAAAAAATCCGCCGCCCGCAGATTTTTCCAAAGAATCCTTGGCAACGCGGCCAGGATAGCTATTTTCGCGTTTGATGAATTTCACCATGGAAATGACTTCAAACCACTGTCCCTTGCCCAAATCCGCCGTTTGGAGGTTCCTGTCTCTTTATTTTCACCGAAACACCGCCCTTCCGAAACACCGAAACACCTCTTCCAACCCCCCTTCCCCCCGCAACCCCCCATTTCCCCGCCCTCCGGTCCGGCCACCGGCTCTTGCAACGGCCTTCACCCCGAAAGCAATTTCCTAGCAATAATAAGAGGATGGAGAGGGCGGTGCGGGTCAACTTCCTGCTCGCTTTGGCGGCTGGGAGGTGGCAGATTCCAGCGTGCACATGCCACCGAAACTTGCGGAATACCACGCGCATGAAATACCGCAGGGCGGCGGTAGGGAAACTGACGACGAATGAGCTTCAATCTTTCCAAACACGCCCGGCAGGAACTGGCCCGGCGCGACATCGCCCTCGCTGATGTGGAGGCGGTGTTGGCGGTGCCGGGCCAGATTGTGCCTGAACACGGGGGCATTGTGTGCTATCAATCCCCAACGACCTGCGACGGCAAACCGTGCCTGCTCCGCGTGATGGTGAACGAGGCGACGGAACCGATGGTGGTTGTAACGGTTTACAGAACGAGTAAAATCAGCAAATACTGGCAATCATGAAAGTGACCTACGACTCCGAAGTGGACGTGCTGCGCGTGCTTTTCAGCGACGCGCAAATCACGGAAAGCGATGAGGACAAACCCGGCGTGATCCTCGACTACGACGAGGGAGGCAACGTCGTGGGACTGGAAATCCTCAACGCCAGCCAGCGCGTGGACAACCCTCGCGCGATGGACTTCGCGATGACGGCATGAATCTCCATGACACTCGGATTTCATCCTCAACCATGGCCGGGTGGCCGTGCCTTACGGGGGAAGAGGTTGGTCGGAGGACAGGGGGCAGAGGACAGAGGTCAGAGGTCAGAGGGATTGATGCACCCGGCGCCCGTGAAACGGGA
>JAPLUJ010000439.1 GCA_026397695.1 Verrucomicrobiota bacterium
GTCTTTCTCTTGAAGAACAGGAGCTTGTCGAACTTCAGCGCCGGATGAGTCAGCAGGGCATCGCTGCGCAGTGCCGCCAGCTTCGTCTCCATGGTCCGCTGTGCTTCGGGCATGCCCGTTTCGCAGGCCCAGACCCTGACGGGCGGTCTGTCGGCGGAAATCGTGCTTTTCTCCTTCTCGAATGCTGCCAGGCGATTCAGGAAGGCCGGGCCTTCGGGATATTCCGAGCCAAGGGTCTTGATCCGGTCTTCAATTCCCAAGCGCAAGGCTGCCACGTTCACGCTGTTGGCGGGCATGAAAACGCTGCGCTCCCGGGCAGAAACGCTGTCGAGGTGCGGGATCGTGCGCGGCTGCTGATTCCAGCCTGCGGGAAATGGCTGCAAGGATTCCAATCGAAAATCAACGAGATGGGGAAGCGGCCCGCTGCGGGCAAACTTCAGGGTGTGTTTTCCGGCGGTGATCGACATTCTGCGGGGGGCGCCGCGGTCTTCGAGGAACTCATACGGCCGATCCTTCGTGCTGCTGCTGTTCCATGAGAATACGACCGGGATCTCAAAAGGCGCCGAGCCGAAGGTGATGTCATAGCAGACTTTGCCCATGCTCTTGCCGTCCACAAAGACTTCTGTTGGCCGCGCTTCACCGGCCACGTACATGACTTTGAGGAGGTACTCGCCGGTAACGGGGAAATCGATGTCGTATTCGACCTCGCCCGGTCCGGTGTGTTTCGGGTCGTTGCCGATCAGCGGGCCGGCATCGGCAAACTGGTCCGGGCTCGCATAGATGCGCACGTTGCCGCGGTCGAATGTCCAGGCGGGGATCGCCAGCGAGCCGCTCGTCTGGACCGCCGGGGGCGCGTTCGTCGGGAACGCCGCGACTTGATTCGGAGACTTGAAGGCTCCGCGCTGTTTCTCCGGGACGTTCTGGATGTCCTTGACGGTGTAAAGGGGCGGCTTCCAATCCTTCGGGAACTCGGCCTTGGTAGTCGCGCTGAGAGCCACCAGATGGGGCAGCGGACCGCGCCGCGTGATCTTCACGGTATGCACCCCCTTGGTGAGCTTCGTGCCCAGAAGCCTTCCCCAATGGTTCCTGACGCCTTCCCACTTCGCACCGCTGCTGTTCCATGTGAATTTGTCCGGCTGCCCGGAAGACTTCGGATCGAGCGTGACCCCTAAACAGCACTTGCTCAAATTCTGGTTGTCGACAAAGAACTCCACCGGCCGCGCTTCCGCAGTCGCGTAGCAAAGCTGAAACGTATAGTCGCCCTCGACCGGCAGATCGACATCGTATTCGACCGTCCAGCCCCAGGGCTCCTTCTGGCCGTTGCCCACCACCGGCCCGGCATCGGCATATTCGCCCGGATCGGCGTGGATCACCACATTGCCCCGATCGAACGCCCATGCCGGGACAACAATCGATCCAGCCTCGATCCGGCTCACAGATAAGACGACGCCCCACAAGGCAAGGCACGTAACGAGTCTTGAAAGGCTGAACGGGAGTGTATGGCGGGGTGTTGGTTTCATGATGGGTAGTTGTTGCAGGAGCAGTCGGTGGCAGGCTGAGGCGGCGTGTCGGCGGCGTGGATTGTGCCCAGGTGAGCGAGCAAGAGGACGGTCAGATATGGGAATGGGGATTTCATGCTGAACAATGAAGTGAAAACAAGTTCCCGCCTCATTTGGCATAGGATTCCACAAGTGTCACCTCGGGATGATAGTCCATGTTGAGCCAGAACTCACCGCGGTTGCCGCTCCAGATTTGCAGGGCCTTGCGCGACTGACCGTCGGCATCGCACACGGCCATGTCCAGTCCCATGCGAATGCCCGGTGACAACCGCATGCCGGGCACGCAAAATGCAATCTCCGCGATGTAGCCCGCCGGGGTCCTCTTGACGGCCATGGTCCCCCCCCATTTCTTCTGGAACAGGTCGTTTTGTGGCTTGTCCATTGGATATGTGGGAGTCAGCACATCGTCGACGAAGATCACCGGAGCGGTCGCAGGCACGAAATGCATCTCGTAGCCGCGAAGGCGGTCCATGCCGTCTATCCGTTCCTTGCGCGGTCCACCCAAGTGCAACGGGTCGAGGTGGATCTCGATGCAGTCGTTCAGCCAGGATTTTGGTTGCTGCGGGGGATCGATCAGGTGGTCGTCCGTCACCACCACCAGAAAGGCGAGCTGATCCCCATCCCAAGTGCCGCGCCAACGGAAGCCGAGGTCCTGCTTGCCATGCCATGAGTCGGGTGTCATCCCCTGGCCGAACCAAAGGTGCTCCGGCCCTTCGACGACGTTCTCTTTGACGCCTTCCCAGTCGGCCGGATCGCCATCGACGGTGATTTGCTTCCGCAAGATCTCGTAACTGAGCGCTTTCTTTGAGGCGGGCCGCGAGCCGTAAGAGAATTCCCAAGGACCCAAGTCCATCAGGCGGCTTCCACCGTAGAGCGCCCCCGCCATGGTCCAGGCGATACCCATGCTTTGTTGGCTGCCGCGCCAGGTGCCGGGCTGCCCGCCCACGTAGGTGCAGTTAGAATGGTTGTAGTGTTCCGCCTGAATGCCCGGCACCGGACCAAACATGGCTCCGGGCCGGGAAATGGTTTGCGTTGCCGCTGCAAAAAGCACCCGCCCGATTTGCTGATAGCGGGTGTCGTTGGCGGCCACGCCCAAGCGATAGAAGTCCGGGGCGATGAAGTAGCCGAACACATCTATCTCCTGGTTCTGAGTGGAGATGAACGTCCAGCCGATGGTGTTCACATATTCGTGCAACAGGCCGCTTTCAGGCTTCAGCGGCACCTGATGGAAGTACATCCAGGTGAGCGTCCAGTCGGCCGCGTCCTTGGCCATTTCCAGGAACCGCCGGTCCTGCGTGGAGCTGTAAACCTCCAGCGCCGCGCGCATCATGATCCAACCCGCCTCCTTGTCTTCGGCACCGGCGTCGAGAGTGGCACCCCAGTAGGGTTGCGCCAGCGTTGCGCCGAACTCCCGCCAGTACGCTTCCAGCGCATCCACGGCGAGCTCAAGATACTTTCGCTCGCCGGTCATGGACGTGAGCCGGGCCAACGCGCAAATGCACTGCGCACCGGCCATGGAAAGAGTGCCGGACGGGGCCTGCCCGGAGACCGGCCAGCCAAGTGCCGTCCCTTGCGGCGTCCATGCACGCGGGAACATGCCACGGCAGCGCGGCGAGCGCAGGAGGAAATCGCCCGACTTGCGCAGCGCGGCCAACCATGGGTCAGCCTCTGGCAATCGCAGCTTCCATCCCAACTCCACAAGGCTGGTCAGGTGCTCTAGGTTATCGCCTAACTGCCGGCTGGAGATGCCCGGTGCCGATTGATCGAATCCCGCCGCGATCCAGCGGCCGGCACGCAGATCATAGTCGCCGAAGAACAGGCCGTCCTCCGCCTCCGCCTGGGCACCGTGAATGAAGAACTGGACCGATTGGATGGCCTGTTCGCGGGCTGCGGCGTCGCCCGTACGGTCCGCGTATTCTAGCAGCCCGTAAGCAATGCCCAGATTGCCGCCACACCATCCATATTGAAAAACGTCGTTCTTGGGAAACCTGCTGTAGCCGACCGGACGGTCCTGCGGGTCCTGCGGGTCTGCCGGCGCCTGATAGAACCTGCTCTTGGCATATTCAGCCGCAAGCGTCATCGTTTCGGCAAATGGCACGTGCGGGGTCGCGACCGGTTGGAAGACCTCAAAGGCCTTCCATAGGGTTTCGCGGAAGCCGTAACCCGTCTTGATGCCGCTCCCAAGATCCAGATAGAGAGTTTTCTCGAAGACTGCGGGCCCCTGCACATCCAGATAGGCATCATCATAGGGATCGAAGCCGTGGCGATGGCCGTAGATCTGACTCTTCTTGCCGTTGGTAGCGACCGGGCCGGAAACGCTGAGAAGATCGACATATCCTTGGCCATATTCCAGTCCCAGACTCCACCAGTGGTCACCGCCCTTGTGGCCCTGCAAAATCCTCGATGGTTGGGTCACGAGCGAGCCGTAAGTGCGGCTTGTCGTGCGGTTCTCCGGCCCGCCACCGGTTACCGATTCAACATGAACCATCGGGACCGGCAGGCGGTGTTCCTCGTAAAGGCCCAGACCGCCGGGTTCCGTGGAAATCCTGGTACCGACGAGCGTTGATCCCGGATTGTTGTTGTACAAGACGCCCGGCATGAGCATCCGCTGATCCGTTCCCAGGGGTAGGCGGATGCGGGTCTCCAGCGTGATCTGCGATTGCGTGCCGGGACCGCAGTGGCCGAATGAGCGGTCGATCCGCACCATGCCGTGCTCCAGCGAGTAAACGTCGGCGAGCCACCATCGCTGGCCGGCCACGTCGACGACCGCCGACGCACGCAAGCGGCTGCCGGCAAGCATCTCGACCTTCTGAACCTTGGCCGGGTGCGGCTCGGCATACCAGGAGTCGCGCCAGTCGCTGTGGATGTTCCATGCCTGACCGGACGGGAATTGGGCTCTCGGCTCCCAGTTGTCGGCAACGCGTTGCTCAAACACCACATCGTACTCCGCCGGCCCATGGCTGATAAAACGGACACGCAGCGGTTGCCCCTTCGTCTCCAGAACGATCACCGCGTCGGCTCCCGCAGACTTGGTGGAGACTGGGAGCGTCAAAGTGAGCGTGAGCAGCAATAGCAGATTCTTCTTCATGACTGCCGGGAATGTCGTTCGGGGCGCAGGCCGTTGCAAGAATCGGTGGCCGGTCCAAGGAACAGAAGTTCTATACGGTCGCGCCAGTCAATTTTTTTCCTGTTATTATTCATGGTTCATTATCCGGATGAAGTGTTGCCAATTTACGGCGCGTTGTTTGCCGCCTTGGGTTTGCCTTCCGGCCCCGGCTTGTCACCGACGACGCGCTTGTGCCAGGCGGTCCATGCGGATTGCAATTGCCGCACGCGTTCCGGGTGCGCCTGGGAGAGGTCGTGAGCTTCGCTGATGTCGTTGCTCAGATCATAAAGTCCCAGCACGGGCGTCTTCGCGGTCTGGTCTGGCATGGCAAAGGTAAGCTTCCACTGGCCTTCGCGGATGGCCCATTGCTGCTCGTATTCCCAGCAGAGCGTTGCATGCGGTGCGGATTTGTTTCCTTCGATGAAGGGCAGCAGATTCACGCCATCGATCGGCCAATCGGCGTCGGCTTGCACACCGGCGAGCGCAAGCACCGTTGCGGTGATGTCCATCTGAATCACCGGCTGCGTGAACGTCGCGCCTGCTTGAAAGCGACCTTTCCACTGCATGAAAAACGGCACGCGAATGCCACCTTCCCACGTTTCACCTTTGCCGCCCCTCAGCGGCGTGTTGAGCGAGGCGTTCGGCGCGTTGCGCGTGATCGGGCCGCCGTTGTCGCTGATGAAGCAGATGAGCGTGTTGTCCTCGATGCCAGCTTCGCGCACCGCCTTCAGCACGCGGCCGATGCCATCATCCATCGCCGCCAACATGCCCGCATAAATACGACGATTTTTATCCCCGATGCCGGGGAAACGTGCGAGATAATCGTCCGGGGCCTCCATCGGCGTGTGCACGGCGTTGAACGCGAGGTAAAGAAAGAACGGTTGCACACTGCCTTTTTGACGCGCCAGGAAATCCACCGCCTCACGCGTGAAGGCGTGGGTGGTGTATTCCTTCTCCACCACCGCTGCGGCACCACGCACGATCTGTGAGTAGTGATTCATCTTCGCACCCGCCGCCCTCGGCTTGTCAGGAAAATAACTGCGACCACCGCCGAGGAAGCCGTAGAACTCATCGAAGCCGCGCTTGAGTGGATGGCATTGCTCCTGTTCTCCCAGATGCCACTTGCCCACGATGGCGGTGCGATAACCGGCCTTCTTCAAGTATCCCGCCACTGTCGGCACATCCGTGTTCAGGCCCGGTTTGCCCGCTGGAATCCAGTCGTAGACGCCATCGCGGTAGTGATAGCGCGCGGTCATCAGCGCCGCCCGCGATGGACTGCACACCGTGCCGGTGACATAGCCATCGGTGAAGCGAATGCCACCTGCCGCGAGCGCATCGAGGTTCGGCGTCGGCACATCCTTGCATCCGTGCACGCCGCAATCCGCGTAGCCCATGTCGTCGGCAACGATGTAGAGGATGTTGGGTTTCTTGGCCGGAGCATTGGCGGCGGCGCCTGTGCCGCCTAGAGCGAGTGCCATCCCGCAGACAACGGCAGTGGTTTGTTGCTTGATCATGATGCGGTTCTATTGGTGCAAGCCTAGTGACGCGCGTGCCGGCGGATTTCTTTCAATGGCCGCCATGCCACTGGAAGTAGCGGGAAACCTCATGCTTCCCGCCAAGTCTGTCGGCAACGAAATGCTCAAGGAAGGTAAAACAATTCGACCAAAGGAAATTCCACGGCAGTATTATCCGGATTCACCTCCATTATATCAGCCATGTGATCCACCCATTTGCGTACGACCGGATTACTGATGTTTTCCAGGTTCGGAAGATTCCCGGTTTGCTTCTGACAGGCAAATAGAATGTTGGTTTCCCGGTCCAGAAATATCGAATAATCGGAAATCCCCGAATCCTTTATCAGTTCAACCAATTCCGGCCAGATTTCATCATGACGTTTCTTGTACTCGGCCTCAAAACCCGGCTTCAACTTCATTTTAAAGGCAATGCGTTTTACTTCCATGTTCATTTAGTATCCATCGATTCGAGTTTTTTCAATATGTATTCCGCAGCTTAAAAGTAACCACCTGCCAACAATAATGACTTATGCCCCAGTCCCTACGCTGGTGGTCTGGCATGGGCTTTTGTGACAATCCCGTTAATTTCCCTCAGCACCCCTGGATCAAGGGGCGCAACCTGGTAATGATCAAGAATATCCCTGGCCTTCTGCAGCGCGTGATCGGCCATGCTTTTCATCCCACCGGTGTGCCAGCGGTTGAAATTCTGTCTGACTATAAGGTTGCTACTCCACAACCGCTTCTTGAATTCATTGATCGTAACATCACTATCCATGAAATACATCGGGGCTTCCAGTGATTGCCTGATGTCATTGAAAATGGCGTCGTGATCCAGATCCCCTTGAAAAGAACCTGGATCGGTTACCAACCGCTTGATCATGGAAATCATTTCATTATCTATCAATATCTGCTCGTAGCTGGCGCAATTCATGCTATCCATTTCACAAGTTGATCCGTGGATGAGATTGATGCCGCTAAGCACGGAAATCAACATGCCCGGCAGCTTCTCCATGACCAATTGAGCGTCAGAAAGCTTGGAATCCCCGGATATAATGCACTGGCTCGGCAAACCGTAATACTCGGCCATTTTTTGTCCTGCGACATAGTACTGCCAGATTTCCGGTGAAGCCGAAACCGTTTCCGCACTGCGCATATCGATGGTGCCGGCCATAATCATGTACAAAAAAGGATTGCCGGGATTGATGTGCTGAATGATCACAAGAGCAGCCAACACATTGGCATTGGCCAAAGCCAGGGAGCCTTCCAGGGTAACAGGACCTGTCATTCCCATAACCGGATAAGCGGCCAACCCGGTGGGAATCCCCCGCGCGGCGCATTTCATCATTGCTTCACAACCATTTTTCACGATTCCCAGGGTGGCTTCCGCAGAAATATCGTGAATGGTAAAAAAGGGTTTATCCCGTAAGGACTTCTCGCTGCCCCGAATGGCCAGGGCCATGTTGTAGATATCATCCACCTCTTCAGGTTTGTCCACCACGAAGGCGCAGGGCTTCGTGGTGTTTTTGAGCATTTCCGCCGCCATATCCAATCTGAAGGTTGCCGGATCGGCATCCATGGCATCCACTATCTCATGCATGACATCAAGATTGGGCAGAGCGTCCTGCAGGCGGGTCATATCCGCCAGATCCTTTAATGTCGATGGGCGATAGGTCCCATCCAAATCCCTCACCCGTATTGCCGCCGCACCACTCATGAACGCCACGTTATCTCCGCCGATGGCAATGCTTTTTTCACCCGACCTGTCGAACAGTCCGTATTGCGGAATGACCCTCTTGAGGGATTCCGCAATGACATGCTCGGGGATGAATACCCTTGTCCGGCTGCCGTTGACTTTACAACCGATGGCTACCAGGAGGTCCAGCGCTTTGCCGAATGTAATGGGTATCCCGATCTCATTCAGGATTCGCAAGGAAATATCATGTACGGCCGCGGCGGAAAACCGGGACTTCAAGGATAGGACGTTTTTATTTATGTTTTCAATCATAATCATTCTCTTGTAATTTCTATCTTCCGTTACTTGCCGATGAAAGCGAGATAGGCGCCCAAACCGGCTATACCAACTGATGCGATAAGTGTAATTATACCGCCAAAGATAATCATCAGCGTGCGTTTGCCCGAGCCTTTCCATTCGCGGAACAAAAGACCCCATATATTACTGAAGGCGATGATAAGCGCCATGTAAATACTCCAACTGGCAAAATCACATTTGCCCATCTTCGGCGCACACATGCCATAAAACATGAAGCCCAAATACGCCACCGCTCCGGCCAATGCGCATAACAAGTAATTCGACAAAAGCGATACATCCCGACTGCCATAATACTCTTTCAAGGTGCGGTTTTTCAGGTTAAGAATGACACACCAGACGAAATTGGAAAGTGCTCCGCCCACCAGGATAAGCATGCAAACCAGATTGTTCACGAAATTGGCATTGGCACCCACAGCCAATGCCTGGTCGGCAATGGGTTTGCCCGCCTCGATCCCAAATGCAAAGCAGGCGCTCATGATACCACACAGCAGCGCCACTACCATTCCTTTCTTGAAATCAAATTCTCCAATACTTTCCTTTTTCTGTTCTTGTGACAGTTCGCGTTCTTTAGCCAAGCCGGCCCAGCCGCACACCGCAATGCCGACAAGACAAACAACCACGCTGCCTAAAGTAACCAGCCCGGACGTGGTGGTGAGCAGGGCGCCTAATTTACCCGCAAAGAGAGGGGGCATGATCGTGCCGAAGGCGGCACAATACCCCATCGTCAGGGCATACCCAAGAGACAGGCCAAGATAGCGTATTGACAAGCCCCACAACAAATTGCCGATTCCCCATAAAAAACCGAAAACGCAGCAATAAACAATGCTGCCGGGAGGTGACGAGCGCAGCACTGACAGAAGGTCCGGTACTGTTATAAAAGCAGTTATCACGGGAGCAATGGCATAGGCCAGGGTATTGCCCACGTTCCAGTACGTTTCCCAGGACCAGCGCTGAACTTTCTTGAAAGGAATATAAAAGCTTGCGGCGCACAAAGCACCGAGAGCATTGTAGAGAAGGCCGAAAACTAAAACCATACTCGGAAATTGCTTTTGTGGTGACGGCCGTTGCCAGAGCCGGTGGGGCGTTCAATATTCCATTAGTCTGCCAGTATCCGGAAAGGCCGGCTAACGGCAGGACTGATGGCAGTTGCGGTGGCGGTTGGCAAGGGAATTATTCCCGGCGGGCGCGATTTTGTTGTCTGCCGCGCCCCCCGGTTCAGCCAGGGGGCAGTCACCGGGAGGACAGATGTTCACAGCGTTCCGCGGCTGGAACCGGACGGAGCACGATGGGCTGGAGCAAAGCGCCAGCCCGCAGGGGACCGCCGGCGGGCGGGATCAATGGACCCGCAGGCAACAGCTCGTGGGCGCCGCGTGTTGTTAGATTTCAAGCGATCTTCTGGCTGGCAATTTCCCCGGCCAGTTCCAGATCACAAGGTCTTCGCTCGATGCCATGCCGATTGAAGCATTCCTGTCAAAGTCCCCCTCATATTCTTTCAGGGGGCCGGAGCCATGAAAAAACATCAGATAGTTTTCAATGCCTTTGACATTTTTGAGGTTGATCACAGTGCCGGCCGATACCCTGCCTTTAGCCCAACCCCTCGGCGCGGTGACGCGACCTGTGGGTGAAAAGCTCAATATCGGGGCGTGTCCTGTCGGTGGTGCCTAACGGAAAAGGACAGGTGTGTGCTAGGCCGGAAGAAATGAGTCATGATTCCACCTTGCCACAGCCCTGCTTGACAGGCAGCATCGAACTGATTTGAGAGATTAGAACCACCAGCCAACACCGCCATGAATCCCGTTTCACCCCTGCTTCTCTCCCTGGCATTTCTGACACTGGTCGGATCCGCTCAGGACAAGACCGTGCCTGTGCCTGAACTGGAAACATTGAAGAAGGAATATGCATCGCTGGTCAAGACCGCCAACGGACAGCATCTGGCTGCGGTCGCCGAGTTGGACAAAAAGTATATCGCAAAACTGGAACAAGCACAACAGACGGCGCAACAAGCCGGCAAGCTGGATGAGGCGCTGGCACTAGATGA
>JAPLUJ010000586.1 GCA_026397695.1 Verrucomicrobiota bacterium
AAGGCCAAGGCCACCGCACAAAAAGATCCGGCAAAGTTGCCTGTCGACCCGTCGATGACCGAGGAGGAACGGGTGAAAGCCTTGCTGGCGGCCAAGGACAAGGAAGTCGCCCAACTGCGCGATGCCATTGCCAGGACGCGTGCCGCCCTTGCCCAGGTCAAGGCCAGCGGGGCCGACGGCGTGGGCGGATCCATCGCCCAAATTGAGGCGGCACGGGCAAGCATGACCGCACGCTATCAGGAACTAACGGGCAAGGCCGTGAATGCAAAAACCAAGAAGCCCGCCGCCACCCCGCCGCCCAAGACGCCGTTGGAAGGCGGCACGGTCACCCACGCCGACGGCAGCCGCACGGTCCTCACTTATCGTCAGGACGCCTCCGGCAACAAGGTGCCGGTCACCACGGATTATGACAAAAACGGCCGCGTACTGCAAAAGACTACCGTGGACAGCAAGGGCAATACCGTGCCGGTACGCTAATCGATCTCCGCTTCCATATACCCCAACCCGCAAAGCGATTCCCTAACAATAACCATAATGATCATGCAACGATTGATGTTCACAAGTCTGATAATAGCCTCGATGTTGGCCGCAGCCGCGGATCAAGCGGGCACCGGCGCTCCGGCAGCCGCGCCGACGGCGGGGCGGAAATACAGCCCGAACTGGCAATCCATCGATCAGCGGCCATTGCCTGGTTGGTTCAATGAGGCCAAGTTCGGAATTTTCATCGTCTGGGGTCCCTACTCGGTGCCGGCCTATGCTCCCAACGGCTATGCCGAGTGGTATTGGAAACGTTCCCTTAATGACAAGGACGCGACGCACGCGTTTCATCGCAAGCATTATGGCAAGGATTTCAAGTACGAGCAGTTCGGCGCAATGCTCACCGGCGAGTTGTTCGACGCGGATTTCTGGGCCGATATCGTCGCCAGGTCCGGCGCGAAATATATATCATTCAGCGTGAACTACCACGACGGCTTCGCGATGTGGCCGACGAAGTATGCCATGACCGCCAATACCAACCAGTGGNGCCATGGTCACCGGTCCGAAGCGCGATGTAACCGGCGAACTCCGGACGGCCATGGAGAAACGCGGGATCAAATTCGGCATCTATTATTCCCTGATGGAGTGGTATCACCCGCTGTGGGCTGGCGGCAAGCGAGAGCAATTCTCACAGGAATGGATGCATCCGAAGTTCAAGGAGGTGGTTGCCAATTATGAACCGTGGTTCATTTTCCTCGACGGTGAATGGGAATCCACCGACAAGGTTTTCCATACCGAGGAACTGGCCGCCTGGCTGTATAACGAGTCGTCGGTGAAGGATCGCGTGGTGGTCAATGACCGTTGGGGCTCGGGCCGCGCAAAGCACGGTGATATCTATTCCAGCGAATACGGCGGCGGCCAGGGATGGAAGGACCATCCGTGGCAGGAGGACCGGGGCATTGGCGAAAGTTATGGCTTCAATCGGCACGAGAACTTCGCCCATTACAATTCGGTTGCGAAGCTCATTGACATGCTCACGAAGTGCATGATGAACGGGGGTAACCTGCTGTTGGATATCGGTCCCACTGCCGACGGCCGCATCCCGGTGATCATGCAGGACCGCCTGGTCCAGATCGGTGAGTGGCTCGCCGTCAACGGCGAGGCGATCTACGGCTCGCGACCCTGGCGCGTCACCCATGAAAGAGATGTTAGATATACCACCAAGGGCCAGGACCTTTATGCCATCTGCATGCAATGGCCGGGCAATCCGCTGGTTCTCAATGAACCCAAACCGGCCGCGGGAACGGTCATCACGATGCTCGGCCGGAAGGAACCAGTGCCGTGGGAAATGAAGGACGGCAAACTTCACATCCAAACGCCCCAGTTGACGGTTGACAAACTGCCATGCCAACACGCCTGGGTCTTGAAAATCCCCGGCGCAGCACCATAATGCCATCCATACCTAACATGACCTCCCGCGAACGCGTCACCGCCGCCCTGAATTTCGAGCCGCCCGACCGGTTGCCGGTCTGCGATGCGTTGTGGGACGGTCTGCAACAAGTGTGGGTCGAGGAAGGCATGCCGGCCGGGGTGTCGCCCACCGATCACTTCGCCTGGGATCTCGAGTCGATGTTCATCGACGCCTCGCCGCGCTTCGACACGGTGATCCATTCACGTGCCAACGGCTGGATCACCTTTGACGACCGGGCCGGCTACACCGTGACCAAGGCCGACGGCAAGAGCGGCACGCTGGATTTCCTGGACCACAAAACCAAGACGCGCGACGACTGGGAGAATGTCACCAAACCGCGCCTGGTGCTGGATGACCCGAGCGGTACGGCACGGATCGATGCCACCAGTTATTTCTGCCACATTGATGCGTATCCGACATGGGCGCAGGCCAAGGAGAAATTCGACGCCATCCACGCCCGCGGGCGCTTCGTTTTGTTCACGGCATACGGCCCGTGGGAAGCGGCCTGGCGGCACCGCGGCCTAGACACCCAGTTGTACGGCGTGCTCGACGATCCGGAGTGGTGCGCGGAGATGTTCGCCACCCACACCGGATTGTTATTGGATATTCTGCAACGCTGCGTGGATCTGGGCATGCGGCCGGACGGGATATTCCTGCCCGAAGATATGGGCTACAAAACCTCGTTGTTGTTAGGAACGCGGACCTGGGACGCATTGCTGCGGCCGTGCTACGAACGCATCGGCGGGTTTGTGCGGCGCCACGGCATCCGTTTTTTACTGCACAGTGACGGACGCATGTGGGACTTGCTGACCCGCCTGCTGGAGGTCGGCGTGGAGGCGCTAAACCCATTTGAATGCGCCGCCGCCATGGACATCGCCGAACTGCGCCGCCGCCACCCGCGGCAAATGACCTGTTACGGCAACCTGAGTGTGAAGAACCTGCTAGGCACGCGCGCGGACCTGGAGGCGGAGTTGCAACGCAAGATTCCCTATGCCGTTGGCGGCGGCTTCATCCTGCATTCCGACCACTCGATCCCCTTCGGCGTGCGCTACGAACAATATCTCTGGGCCCGCCAGCGCGCCCAGGAAATCTACGAGGAGGCGTGCCGCAGGCGATGAAGCCGGGCTCTCTAACATCACACGCGGAACGGTTGGAACTTGCGTCCTCCGCCGTGCAAGCCATACTCATGCCACCACCTTTTTTTTGAGTCTGGAATGACACCCAATCCCCAGCCCCATGAACAGCCGCGAACGTTACCTTGCCACCCTTGAAGGCAAACCCGTCGATCACCTGGCCCGCCTGCCTATCCTGATGCAGTTTGCGGCCGAATACATCGGCAGCAACTACGGTGCCTTCGCATCCGATTACCGCGTCCTGACCGCCGCCAATATCGCCTGTGCCCGGGATTTCGGCATCGACCAGATGAACACCATGTCCGATCCCTACCGCGAGACCCAGGGCTTCGGCGCGAAAATCATCCACCCCCCCAACATGGTCCCCTACTGCGAACGCCATCCGCTCGAGGACAACCCCGACCTCGACCGCTTGCCGCGACCCGATCCGCTGGTGGCGGAACGCATGCGCGACCGCATCGAGGCTGTCCGCCTCTACCACGCCCAGGTGGGCGGCGAATACTCGATCATGGGCTGGGTCGAGGGACCCGCCGCCGAGGCGGCCGACCTGCGCAAACTCGACAACTTCTTCATGGATTTGTTAGATGATGAGATATATGTCGGCCAACTGATGGACCTGTGCGTGGATGTGGCGCTGGATTTCGCGCGGGTGCAGGTTGCATCTGGCGCCGACACCATCGGCATCGGCGACGCTGCCGCCAGCCAGGTTTCGGCGGATATATATGAACGCTTGATTTTGCCGCGCGAACTCCGGCTTGTTCAAGGGCTCAAGCAGATGGGTGCGCGCGTGCGGTTGCACATCTGCGGCAACATCACGCACTTGTTACCCGGTATCGCCACCCTCGGCATCGATGTGCTCGACGTCGATCACATGGTGGATCTGGCGACCGTCCGCCAAGCCGTTGGCAGCAGGACGGTGATCGCCGGCAATCTCGACCCCGTGGCGGCCGTGTTGCGTTCCGATCCGGAGACGATCCGCACCCGCGTCCGGCAACTCTACGAAATCGCCGGCAATCCCTTCATGGTCAATGCGGGTTGCGAAATCCCCAGTAGCACCCCGCCGGAAAACCTGCGCGCGCTGTGTGAACCGGTTCCCTTCCGGTTAGAATGCCATGCTTGCTGATGTGTCCTTGGTTTTCCCTACAGTATTTTCTGCGGCAAAAAGGCGCAAGATACGCAACACAGCCTGATGGCATTCATTGTTTGTGATTTCCGTGCCGCTTTGCGGCTACGCCGGAGCGCGAGTCTCCAGACTCGCCATGCCAGTCACGGCTGCGCCGGTTTTTGCCGAGTTCGCTAACGCACACGCCGCGTTCTGATGAACTGACCCGCAGCCACCGCCTGAATGCGCAATACTCCCTCCTGTCGCCCTGCCGTGATTCGTTCTACGGAAAATAGGCGCTTGCCTGCATTCATGGCCTTGGATAAAGCAAACCATTGATCAGACAAACCATCATGATTCCAGTTGCGCTTGCGTGTCGTGCGCCGGAGCGCGAGTCTTCAGACTCGCCAGTTTTCGCCGGAAGATCCAACTTGACCAGTGGCCTTGAGCCGATTATCATATGTGCGTGAAAAGGCTTGTCAAATTGCAAATACCATGAATGCGCGGGTTTCGCATCCCATAAGGAATTTTGATAAACTCCATTTGCCGCCATCGTCCCGTGATGCGGGCGAACAATTGGAATGCATGCTCCACGCCCTGATCTCGGACTACGGCGCCGAGAAAATCATCGCTTTCGGCTCCATCGTCCATGGGGACGTGACCGAACATAGTGATATTGATCTGTGTATCGTCCGTGATCATCCGTCTGCCTGCACCCATCCGTCATTGGACGCGGGCATGCTCCTGAGCAAGCTCAAGACCACGCTGTCCAAAGACCTGTTGATTCGCACCCCGCAGCAAATGAAAGACGCGGAGGCGGCACCCTTTGGCGTCATGGAGGAAGTCATCCGCCACGGCATCACCCTTTATGAAAGGCAATCCACAGAATCCCGCGGATTGGCATAAAATCGCCGCTTTGGACTTGCGCCGCGCCACCAAGGCACTCGCCGAGAATGATTTTTCGGCCTGTTGCCTATGGCTGCAACAGGCGGCGGAGAAGGCGCTAAAAGGTTGGCTGATTGGCAGCACTGGTCGCTCGTTAAAACCCATGACTTGGAACGCATGATCCATGAATCCGCGATTTATGGCGAAGATCTTGGCTGGTGCATTCCCACCGCCGTTCGTCTCCGCCAACTCTACTTCACAGAGCGTTACGTAGATGATTCACCAGACCCCGAGCCAGATTATGCGCAATGCCACACCATGCACCATGACATCCAGCGCTTGCTCGCCACACTCAATCCCACTCCCCTCCCATGAATGCCGGCACCTACAACTTCGAATGACAACCGAAAGGCATTGGTGACGGGGCGTTGTGCAAGATCATTGATCAGACAAACCATCAGGATTCCAGTTGCGCTTGCGTGTCTCGCGCCGGACCGCGAGTCTCCAGACTCGCCGCCAATGATCCGCCGCCTTCAAAGATAATCAATCAGCGCCGCTCATAGAGACGCCGCTACAACTCCGCACTCCATCGATCACGGCTTCCATGTCTCGTCTCTCCGTCGCTGCTTGGTCTTCCCTGTGTCCTGTGCGGCCTCATCGAGGCCGCGCCACCTTCGTCCCGTGAGGAAGCGCTCTATCAGATGGCCCGTTCTATCAGGCAGCTTGGCTGCTTATCGTATCTCGATCAGATCCTCACCCGCATCGAGGTACTGAAGGGCGTCAGCCAAGTGAACAGAAAGGATCCCCTTCAAGTGCACTTCGGAGGTATTGCCGCATCTGAGCCAGATCACAACCGGAGGCGATCCCAGCCGAATGACCATCTCCGCGAAATCCCTGTCTTTGGTCAGGAGAATCGCTTGCGCCTCTCGTCCCCGACTAAATATCTCGGTGTCTTCGGCAGCATGCAACCCAAGATCCCTGATCGGAACCGCATCGTACCCGAGGCTCTCACGAATCCATTCGGCGAGCCGCGGTGACAGGTGGGCATCGAGCCAGATCATGCTGCAATTACTGGATGGTCGATGCCCTCTGCGGCGTAGGCAATAGCTGCCACGATGTCTTCCCGCTCCAAATCCGGCATTTCGTCCAGAATCCGCTCGCCACGATGTCTTCGCGTTCCAAATCCGGCATTTCGTCCAGAATCTGCTCGAAATTCAATCCGGCTACCAATAGGTCCAACACGTCAGTCACCCGGATTCTCATACCGCGGATGCACGGCCGACCTCCACACTGCCGAAGATTCGTCGTGATTCTTTGATTATCAGCGCTCACGGTTCCATTCTACTCTCGGATTCACGGTTTGCAATCCTATTTTCAGCCAACAGTATGGTTCACCGCCCGGTCGGTTTTGGGAGTAGCACAACGACCGGTCGTTGTGCTGGGAGATCAACGACCTGAAGGTACGGAGTTCGGTGGCGGTCGGCCATGGCAGAACGATAGCCCCATCATGCTGGCGAACCTAGCAAAATATTCCGGAGTTTCAGGGACACGGTCGATGACGAGTTGGCCGATGGGGCGCGCGAAGGGCCGCATGCCGGAGCGCTGGCTTTAGCCGGCGAGTCTTCAAGGAGCGTGGGCGTCTCGCCCTCCTCAAGGAGCGTGGGCGTCTCGCCCACCGCCAATGAAAAGCGAAAGCAAGGTGACGAAGCTCGCGTCCTTTCGCCTCCCATTGGCCAATGTGGGCGAGACGCCCACGCTCCTTGAGGAGGGCGAGACGCCCCCCCCCTTGACGCAGCGGGGCCGGAGCGATTCTTGTTGCATCCGGGCGGGCAAACGCCATCATTCGGCGGTTCCAGTTCAGTCCGTTCACGATCATGAAAACGCCGCTTTTATTGCCGCCGCCTGCCCCACTGTCACTCGCCATGAACAAGAACCTCGCTTCCGCCTTGGGCCTCGCCCTGCTCCTGCCCCCGCCCCCCGCCCGCGCCGCAGACCCGGTCGTCGCCAATCTAACCGCCGCCCAGCGTGCCGGGACGCACTTGGTGGACATCTCCTACGACGTGGCCGCAGACACTCCGACGGTCATCGTCTCCCTGGAGATTTCCAGCGATGGCGGCACCACCTTCAGCGTC
>JAPLUJ010000520.1 GCA_026397695.1 Verrucomicrobiota bacterium
GCCGCTCATTGTGTTAGGTGAGATCCGCGCTGGCTTTGCGGCGGGGAATCAGGAGTCCGCCAACGCCGCGAATCTGCAGCGCTTCCTCAACAGCCCGCGCGTTTCCATGCTCCTGCCTGACGAGCAAACCACGCGTTACTACGCGCAACTTTACCTCCAACTCCGCAACAAAGGCGTTGCCATTCCGTCTAACGACCTCTGGATCGCCGCCCTCGTCATCCAGCACAACCTTGTGCTCTGTACCTCGGACAGCCACTTCCAGCATTTTCCCCAGATGCTGCGGTGCTGAGAGGGGACGGGTCAGCGCATCCTATTATTATTGGAGACTCCTTTTATGAGAATTCGGCTTGCGCTATTACAAGCTGTTGATCGCCAATGGTTCCGTGACAATCGTGAACACTCACCGCATCACATGTTCCAGCAACAAGCTCTGAATGGCGCAGTAGAACTGGGAGCGCAGGAAGGCGGAGCGGACGGCGGGCGGGAGAGCGGTGGGATCGATGGCTTCGCCGGGTCCGAAATGGAAGCGCTCTTCCAGCGCGAGGCGCGCCTGGTTGAGGGTGCTGTACCACTGGAAGGCGTCATCGCGGGTGATCCATAACGGGCCGGGACCGCCGTCGGCTTCGACACGGGCCGCTGCGATCAAAGACGCGACATATAACAGATCCGCGGAGAATCCCTCTGCGAGGTCGGGGACGATGTAATCCCGCCAGTCCGGTGCGACGGCCGGATCTTTGATGAGGTTGCCTAACCGATTGGCGAGGCTCTCCTCACACGAGACGGCGTCGTGGGTGATGCCCTTGATGAGGTGCCAATCGCCGGCGTCCTCGACCTCGATACGCAGTCCGCCTTCCAATGTGGGCATGATTTTCATGCGGATTTTTCGAGGGAGGTTTTCAATTGGTGCGCCTGGAGTTGCTGGACATAGAACTCGGCTTTCTCGCGTTGGCCGGTCCATACGATCGAGCGGCCTAACCGGTGGACCTGCAGCATGAGAATGGAAGCTTTCTTTTCATCATAACCGAAGATTTTCATCAGCACCCAGGTCACATATCCCATGAGATTCACGGGATCGTCGTGGACCACGACATTCCACGGCACATCGAGCGCAGTGGCGGTGCGGGTTCTGGTGAGGGTGTCGGTATCAGCCATTGGAATCATGCTGCGGGGGTTGCGGGCGGCGGAGCATCCACCCATTTGCCGTGCTCGCGTATAAGATCGATGAGGCGCTCGACCGCCTCATCCTCGGGAATGTTGAACTTCACCGCGGTCTTGCCGACATACAGGTTGATTTTGTTAGGTGCGCCGCCGACATAGCCGAAATCCGCGTCGGCCATTTCGCCGGGGCCGTTGACAATGCATCCCATTACGGCGATACGCACGCCCTTGAGATGGCCAGTGGACGCACGGATTTTGCGGGTGGTCTGTTGGAGGTTGAAAAGCGTGCGACCGCAACTCGGACAGGCCACATAGTCGGTTTTGAAAATGCGGGTACCGGCCGCTTGCAGGATGTTATAGGCAAGGCGCAGCGACTGGCCGGGAGCAGGCTCGCCGCAGACCAGCACCGCATCGCCGATGCCATCACATAACAGCGAGCCGAGATTCCGCGCGGCGGTTAGA
>JAPLUJ010000737.1 GCA_026397695.1 Verrucomicrobiota bacterium
GCAACGCTACGTCACCTATGGATTCAGGGCCGCGAACGGCCTCCTGTATATCGGCGCATGCTCGATGGACGAACCCTCGCTCGGCCCCGCGGTCGGCTCGACGGTTCCCGTGCGCTATCTCGCGAGCAATCCAGGCCACAACTACCTCGTCGGCGTGAACCCTCCGTCGCTGCTCGAGGCGATCAAGGTCCTGGCCGGGCTGCTGCTGTTCGCGTTCGCGGCCTGGTTGTTCCGGAGGACATGACGAAAACGGCGGACCCGGTCGCCCGAGCCCGCCCAATCGATATATGAAATTTACTGCGAGGTCAAGAATCACTACAAATCTGAATCCTTGGGACATTTCCAGAGTTCAATGGGATTTCGCCCGTTCACAATTATGCCTCGCGCCCCCGCGCCTCGCGCCTCGCTACAGCGCCGCCAGCCACCGGTCCGTCTCGTCCAGCATCTTCTCCACGGCGGCCGGTGCCGGCCCGCCCGGCAGCGCGCGACCCATGACAAACTTCGACAGCGCAAACACCGCCGCCGTCACCACCAACAACACGGCTGTCAGGGCATAGGGGATCGGGTTTCTATCGAGCCCCTTGATACCATCGAAGATCTGCACCGAGGCGGTGCGCGCGTAGTCGAAAACCAAGGGCACACCCAGTTCGGTGAAGGCCCAGATGAAAACAATTGAGGATCCCGCGAACACGCCCGGCATGGCCAGCGGCAGGGTGATGCGCCAAAACCGCCGCCACGGCGGGCAGCCGAGGTTTTCCGCCGCCTGCTCCATCGCGGGATCGAGGTTGGCGAGCGCGGCGGCGATGTTCATGTAAAGAATCGGATAGAGACTCAGCGCAATCATCAGCACCATGCCGGGAAATCGCCCGTGGGCAAGCCAGTCGAACGGCAGCGCCGCGTCCATCAGCCCGGCCTTGATGAACAAGGCGTTGCACGCGCCATTCACCCCGAGCATCTGCTTCACCCCCACCGCGCCGACAAAGGGCGGCAGAATCATCGGCACCAGCACCAGCACGCCCAGCGCGGGCTTGCCGAAAAAATCATATCGGTGGCCGACCAACGCCAGCGGCAACGCAATCGCCAGCGCCGCCAGCGTGGCGGCGGCTCCAAGCGCGAAGGAGTTCCACAGGCATTCCCGATAGACCGGATTGCGGAATACCATGGCGCAAAACTCCAAGGTGAATCCGTGCGGTCCTGCGAACGCCTGCCGCACCACCATCCCCGCCGGATAGATGAAAAACACGGCGAAAAACGTGCCAACGAGCAGGCTGATAGATATGGCGGGGCCGCGTTTCATGGGAGATTGTAGCGGCGGTCTGTGACCTTCGCATTAGTATTGTAGCAACTGTAACCGTCGCTGTCTGTCTTGGAATGAGTATCGTTAGATTTATTTGGGAAAGCGTGCGACGTTTCCCGCAGGGGAGAAGTAGTGACGGACCTCCGCTTGCTACAGTTACGGGTTCTAACGCGATTACACGGATGATTGCTCGCACATTGGAGATGGCACTCGCACGCGCGGCCCTGAAGCGCAGCCGGGTGATCGCGCTGCTCGGCCCGCGCCAAAGTGGCAAGACCACGCTGGCCCGGCAGTTCGTCCCGGCGGACTCGCTCAATTACTTCGACCTTGAAGACCCGCAAAGCTTGGCCCGTCTCGCCGTGCCGGACACATCGCTGCGCCCGCTCAAGGGGCTGATCGTCATTGACGAAATCCAGCGCCGCCCGGACCTCTTTCCGCTGCTGCGCGTGCTGGCTGACCGCAAGCCGCTGCCCGCACGCTTTCTGATTCTCGGCAGCGCTTCCCCGGAACTGTTGAAGCAGTCCTCCGAATCGCTCGCTGGCCGGTTGGAGACCATCCCGCTCGAAGGTTTCCGTCTCGCCGACCTAGGGGCGAAGGCGCAAACGAAGCACTGGCTGCGCGGCGGCTTCCCGTTGTCCTTCACCGCCCGCACGGAAGCGGATTCGTCCGCCTGGCGGCGGCAGTTTTTGCAGGCCTTCCTCGAGCGCGACATCCCGCAATTGGGCGTCACCATCCCGGCGCTCGCGTTGCGGCGATTCTGGAACATGGTCGCGCATTACCACGGGCAGATTTGGAACGCCGCCGAACTCGCCCGCGCGCTCGCCGTCAACGAATCCACCGTGCGCCGCTATCTCGACCTGATGTCCGGCGTGTTCATGATCCGGCAACTGCCGCCGTGGTTTGAGAACCTCGGCAAACGCCAGGTCAAGGCACCCAAAGTCTATGTCCGCGACACCGGCCTGCTCCATGCGTTGCTCGGTATCGCGAATCAGCGCGACCTCGAGCACCACCCGAAAGTCGGCGCATCGTGGGAAGGCTACGCCGTCGAGGAAATCCTCAAGGCGATGCGGCCCGATGAGGCTTATTTCTGGGCCACGCACCAGGGCGCGGAACTCGATCTCCTGCTCTTCAAGAACGGCCGCCGCATCGGCGTCGAGTGCAAACGCGCCGACGCGCCGACGCTCACACCTTCCATGCGCATTGCGCTGGCCGACCTCAAGCTCGACGAATTGCGCGTCGTCTATCCGGGGGACAAATCCTACGAACTCGCAAAAAATGTTCGCGTCGTGCCGCTGGCGGAACTGGTGGGCGCGAAGTGAACTCCAAACCTAATCCGGCCATTCGACATCGAGCGGAACGGGCGCTTCGTTGCCCCATTCGGTAAATGAGTAGAGGGTGGGGAGTTGGGCACCGTGATTCAGCGCGGCGACGAGGGCGGTGAGAAATTCGGCGTGGTGCTCGCCGAGTTTGGGTTTCAAAAACCCGATGCAGTAGGCGCTGTCCCACGGGACGGCCACGTCGCTGGCCACGGGAAGATCCGGGCCAGTGAGGAGGGATTTGAGTTGGCCGAGGAAGGGCGTGTTGTAGCAACTGTCTGTGAAAAGTGCCTCTTCCGCTGAATCCGTGGGTGAAATGTGATTCTAACGGCATTGATTTTACTATTGGTGTTACGGCCCTTGGGCTGGTCGAGGCTCCCCCCGCCTCCCCTGGGGGACGGGAGGGGAGAAGTCCCCGGAGGGGATTTAGGGGCGAAATCCAAAGGCGGTCAAGCTGGCTCAGCTTGGCGGGGTTTGGGGCGGCAGCCCCATGGTCATGGATTGAAACGGGGAGTCTTGCTTGTGGGCAACTTTCTCTTTGTTGCCGGTGAAAATGATTGGTTTGGGTGTTGATGGACCGGCGACCTCTGGCAGACTTCGCGTGCTAACAACTAACCAACCAGGAGGCCGCCGATCACAATCAAGACCCTACTCAAAAAAGTCCAACCGCTCAAGAGCTTCGTTTACCATTCTGTCGCATTACTCACCGAGGGTGACTCCCCACGCATTGTCGCCGAAGTCCAGCCGCGAGCCAACAGCAAGCCCAGGTGCTCCGGTTGTGGGAAACCTCGTCCCGGTTATGATCGCATGCCCCAGCCCAGAACCTTCGAATTCATTCCCGTCTGGAACATTCCCGTTGCCCTTTCGTACACCATGCGCCGGGTCGAATGCCCGACCTGTGGCATCAAGGTCGAAGCCGTGCCGTGGGCTCAGGGCAAGTACGCGTGTTGCGATGTTTTCCGCCTTTTTCTCGCACGATGGGCCCGCCGACTGAGTTGGAAGGAGACAGCATCCTGCTTCCACACCTCCTGGGACACCGTCTGCCGATCGGTGAAATGGGTCGTCGATTTCGGACTGAAACACCGGGACTTGGAGGACATCACCGCGATCGGCGTCGATGAAGTCTCGTACAGCAAAGGCCACAAATACATGACCCTCGTCTATCAAATCGACAATGGCTGCAAGCGCCTGCTCGGGGTCATCAAGGAGCGCGAGACCCAATCCCTCGTCAGCTTCTTCGAGAACTTCGGCGCCGAGCGCTGCGCCAGGATCAAAGTCGTTTGCTCCGACATGTGGAAGCCATACCTCAACGTCATCGCAGCGATGCTGCCTGCCGCGCTCAATATCCTGGACCGTTTCCATATCGTCAAAAAACTCAGTGAAGCCGTCGACGAAGTCAGGCGCACCGAAGCCAAACAGCTCAAAAGCGATGGCTTCGATCCCGTGCTCAGCACTTCCCGTTACTGCTTCCTCAAACGCCCGGAAAACCTCACCGCCCGGCAACACACTAAACTCAAGGATTTGCTCAAATTCGATCTCAAGTCCGTTAGAGCCTATTTGCTCAAAGAGTCCTTCGATGGGTTCTGGCAATATAACAGTCCATACTGGGCACGTTGGTTCCTCAAGAAGTGGTGCACCCGGGCCATGCGCAGCAAACTCGATCCCATGAAGAAATTCGTCAAAACCCTCAGGGCT
>JAPLUJ010000687.1 GCA_026397695.1 Verrucomicrobiota bacterium
CAGAACAAGCCGCGCCTGGACAACCCGCTACCCGCCCCTTGTCGAAATGACCCTTGTGACTACAATCCTTAACCCCGTTGCGGTGTGGCGCTCCCGGTAGCGGGTGCCAGGCCTTTGACGTTGGGCAATAAAATGACGAAAGTGACCAAGAATTCACCTCCGAAGTTTCAGGTGTGGGTGGACGCACGAAAATTGTTTCATCTGTCGCACGTTCATATCCAGATGGCGCGGGAGTTGGGGATGAACCCCAAAAAATTCGGGAGCCTCGCGAACCATGACCAAGAGAGGTGGAAGACACCACTGCCCGGATTCATCGAGGATCTGTTCTTCAAGCGATTTGGGAAGGAGCGCCCGGATGAGGTGTTGTCGATCGAGGACCTGTTTAAAAAGAGGCGGAACAAGACGACGGAGCGGGAAGCCAAAGGGCAAGGTGAGATCCGGGATTCCGAGGCCGACGAGGATTCCGAGTGTCCGTTTTGATCGCGCCGGAAGAACCAACCTGCACACGGCTTCGATTCGTCGCACATCACCAGGCATCAATTCGTTTTCAATTCAATCCTTCGCGAGAGAGAGCAACGGTCATGTGTGAAGTTCAATTCAGGGCAATCAACGTCAACTGCTCCGAGGCAATCGACTGGGAGATAGTGCAGGTTCTTTTCGATTCAATGGAGGACCGTCCCGCTGAGGGCGACCGAACGGATCCCTATGTTATGATCGGTGTCAATTTCGAGTTTGGACGAGAGGTTTCAATCGAGTTTCACGATGGCACCGATTACGGCGGAGGAAGGGCTATGACCGCGGAATTGTGGAGAACGAGGTTCACCGCCGTCATCAGGGGAGGTAGGGTTTTCGATATTCGCTTCGAATTGACAGAAGAGGCGTTTGCTGTTCTCCGAACCTATCTGACGCTTATGTTTCCAAAGCGGTCATTTCGTGATCACTGTCTTGCTGAATACGGACCACCACCTCCGCCGATTTCCCCACCGGATGATGAGGCGCAATGAAGAGCGTTCGCAGGAGCCCTGCGGCATGCAGAGGGTTAACGAGGAGATCAACAAGTGGGTTGCGCGACAGATCGGAAAAGCGAAGCGGGCGCTGACCAACCGGCTACCAAGCCCGCAGACAAGACTCCAGTGATGGATCAACCTTCAACCCCCACGCCGAAGGAAGGTCCCCGGTAGCCGGTACCAGGCCCTTGACGTTTCTGCGGTAAAAAAGATCCTTGACGAGGTCCGCCATTGGAGTATTTTGCGCCGGTGATCCTCCAGTTCATCGAATCGCCTGTTTATTCGCAGCAGATCGACGGTTTGTTGTCGCCGGAGGACCATCGGCAGCTCCAAATCAGCCTCCTTCAACGCCCCGACCAAGGTGATCTCATCAAGGGATCGGGAGGGTTGAGGAAGTTGAGATGGGCTGGCTCAGGGCGCGGCAAGCGTGGCGGGATCCGTGTCATTTATTACCTGTGGCACGGTGACACCGCGTTCATGCTGACGGCCTACCCGAAGAACATGCAAACCGATCTGACACCCGCTCAATTGAGAGCGCTCAAGGATCTCATAGAGGAATACACCAATGAACGATAAAGATTTTCAGAAGCTTCTGCTGAGTGTGAAGCAGATGGGCACTATTATGCGGGGCGGGAAGCTTGCACACCGGCGAACAACACTGACCGATCTGGATGTCAAGGGCCTCAGGGAACGAACTGGTCTCACGCAGTCCGACTTTTCACAGATGATCGGTGTTAGCATCAGGACCCTCCAGAACTGGGAGCAAGGACGAAGGGAACCCGAAGGTCCGGCCAAGGCTTTATTGCGAGTCGTCGAGCGCAATCCACAAGCCGTTCTGAGCGCTCTCCACGCCTAACCAAGACGCAGAACAAGTAGAGAGGCGGGAAGCGGAGATGGATTCTGGATCCGTTGTCCCAATCAGCCACGGCGAATTTCTAGCTCAGGTTGGCCGCGGCAGTCGATGAGAGCCGTTGTTTATCACCCCATTGCTCGGGGGCAGTCCCGACTAACAAGCATTGGACGGAGGCTGTCCTTGGATTTTGACAGTTAGAGCCTGTCCCATCGGCGGGCATTTTCGGAAAAATTTCGGACCGGACTTTTCGCGGGCGATGCCGGGTAGATATGCTTTCGACAGGTTCCGTCAAACCGACCTGCTGCAAATGATCCACCGTGTTTGGGGCCTGCGTGCGGGTGGTTGGCGGTGGTGGCGGCGGCGGTTTGGCCGGCAAAATCAGATGGGCGCAGAGACGCAGCAACAACCCTAACAGCATCGTTTCGAACGCCAGAATCAGCCACACCACCAGAGGCAGCGGAGCGCGTGGGGCGGGCACCGGGGGTTGCATGGGCAGCATGGAGAGTTGGTGCAAGATCACCTGCTCGGCGAAATACGGCGCGTGCTCGCGATCCGACACCAAGCGCGGTACTAACAGCGTATCACCCGGCAGAGGAACCGAAGTGGCAATCATTTCCGCCCCAAGCATGCCGGCCCGCCGATGGTCGCCGTGCACCCGGGCACAGCCCAGCCCGAGACCGGTCGCGCCGGTTCCAAATCCGCCGATCACCGGACCCGAGTCGGGATCGAAATAATAGGCGGGATGACACTCTCTGTTAGAAAACTCCCGCCAGCCCGCGACCCAGGGATTTTCCTGCCAATACCTCGCGGCGTATTCCTGATACCAGAGCGGCGACTATATATTCAAGGCGCATCGCGTGCAATTCCAGCAGGTGGCCACCCCGGTGCAAAGCACGATGTCCGCCCGGGCAAAGTAATTTCCGCCATGACGCAACTTCCGGCTTTGCCCGGATGCCTCAATCATCCCATCATCCGGCATGTCGATTTTCGAACAAGCGCGCGAACTTGCGGTGATCCGTTCCTCCGCCGAGGTGATCGGTTGGGATCAGGAAACCTATCTGCCTGCCGCTGCGGCGGATCACCGGGCCGCGCAGCTTGCCTGGCTCGCGGCGCGCGCCCACAAACTCGCCACCTCCGAAGCATGGAAAAACGCCCTTGAAACCGCCCAAGCCACCGACTCCGGCGATGATCCGCAACGCACCGCCAACCTGCGCGAACTCCGCCGGGAATTCAAGCGCGCCACCCAGCTCCCGGTCGAACTCGTCGCCCGCGAATCGTCCGCCAGCTCGCTGGCCAAACACGCCTGGGCCGATGCCCGCCAACGCGCGGACTTCGCCGCATTCGCCCCGCATCTGGAATCCTTGCTCGACATTGCCCGCGAGAAAGCCGACCTCTGGGGCTACACCGGAGAGCCCTACGACGCGCTGTTAGAGGGCTATGAGCGCGGCACTTCCACCGCCGCCGTCGCCGCCTTGTTCGACGCCCTGCGCCCGGAACTCCGCGACATCGCCGCCGCCGCCGTCGCAAAATCCTCCGCCCGCAATCCCGCGCTGCCGCCGGGTCCCTATCCGATCGCCGCGCAACAACAACTGAACGCCCGCATCGCCGCAGCCATCGGCTTTGATTTCCAGGCCGGCCGCATCGACACCACCACCCACCCGTTCTGCACCACCCTCGGCCCGCGCGACGTGCGTCTAACAACACGGTATGACGAAAACGATTTCACCTCCTCGCTGTTCGGCGTGTTGCACGAGGCCGGCCACGGCCTGTATGAACAAGGACTCCCCGGCGCGGACTTCGGGCTGCCCTCGGGATCCGCCGTTTCGTTAGGCATCCACGAATCGCAGTCCCGGCTGTGGGAAAACCATGTCGGCCGCTCGCGCGCCTTCTGGCATTGCTGGTATCCCGTGGCTCGGGAATGCTTTCCGCAACTCGCGGCCTGTCCGTTAGACGACTTCCTCGCCTACCTCTGGCGCGCCGCGTTTTCTCCGGTGCGCGTGGAAGCGGACGAAGCCACCTACGATCTCCACATCCTGCTGCGCTTCGGCCTCGAGCGCCGGATGCTCAATGGCAGCCTCGCCGTCGCCGACGTGCCTGCGGCATGGAACGAGGGCTTCCGCGACCTGTTTGGCTTCACTCCGGAAAACGACCGGTTGGGCTGCCTGCAGGATATCCATTGGGCGATGGGCGGTCTCGGATATTTCGCCACCTACACGCTGGGCAATATCAACGCGGCCCAACTCTGTGCCGCCGCCCGCAAGGACCCGGCCATCACCACCGCCATGGACCAGGCCGACTACGCCCCGCTCCTCAACTGGTTGCGCACCTCGATCCATGCCCACGGCGCGACACTTGATCCCGCCGACCTCATGCAACAGGCCACCGGCAGCAAGCCAGCGACCCAGGCCTATCTCGCCCACCTCAAGGCGCGTTATCTCTAACAAACTATCACATAACTCATCCAACCCACCGGCATGCCGCAAGGATTCCTCATCGCCATCGAAGGCATCGACGGCACCGGCAAATCGACCCAGGCCCGGCGCCTGGGCGAGTGGCTGGC
>JAPLUJ010000156.1 GCA_026397695.1 Verrucomicrobiota bacterium
AGATCCGCGATGTCTTCCAGACCTACGGCATTTCCGCTGACGAGTGTGCAATGGTAGTCGAGTCTCTCAGCAAGCGCTCCAAAGATTGGGTGGCGTTTATGATGCGCTTCGAGCTTGGTATGGAGCAGCCCGAACCGAGCCGCGCTTGGAAGAGCGCCCTGACCATTGCGCTCGCTTACATCGTCGGCGGCGTGATTCCGCTCAGTGCTTACTTGTTGCTTTCCGACGCGCATAGTGCGTTACGGCTTTCTGTGGTCATTACCTTGGCAGCTCTTGCTATCTTTGGCGGCATCAAGGGGCGTTTTACGGGCGTGCCCGTTGTCCGCAGCGCACTTCAGACCAGTGTCATCGGTGGCCTCGCGGCAGCAGCAGCTTTCGGCATGGCACGCTGGATTTCATGAGCTTTCACGACACAACCGCAATACCTAACCAAGTCGCCGGAGCCAACCGCCATTGGCGCTTTCAGTTCCGCCGTCATGGCTCACGTCACGCGTCGGCGGTGGCTTGGCTTTCCACGTTGGACGTTGCTTTCACCCACTGAAACGAACTTATATGCAAGAACCAATTCAATATACATCCTTGGAATCGGACAACGTGCGTGCAGAGCTATCCATCCGCCACATGGACGAACGTCTTCATGCTGTCGAACAACGGCTGCTCGATCTTGCATCTCTTCTTGATTGCAGGACTTCGCCCGGTGGCAGCACAGCTCAGTAAGCAATCGTTTCGATGAGCACGAAGAAAAACCTTCGATTAATTGCGCTTCTTGAAGCAGTCAAGGGTGTGCTTGTGTTGCTAGCTGGCTTCGGCCTGCTCGGACTCATCCACTCTGATGCGCAGCGCATGGCCGAAGAACTCGTTCATCACTTTCACCTTAACCCAGCCAGTCGCTTTCCACGGATCTTTGTCGAGGCTGCCACCAAGTCCAACGACATCACTCTTTGGTTGTTTGCTTGCGCTGCCTTTACCTATGCTGCGTTGCGGCTGGTCGAGGCGTTTGGTCTCTGGCGTCAACGGCGCTGGGCCGAGTGGTTGGCCGTAGTGAGCGGAGCCGTTTACATTCCAATCGAGATTTATGAGCTGCTTCACGGCGTAAGCTGGCCCAAGGTAACTCTCCTCGCTGTCAATACCGCTTGTGTCGTTTACATCACTCATGCGCTACGATCAAACGACAATAGCAGAAATACCTAACAAGCTCACTGGGCGAATGCGGGCGGACCACGTTCGTCGCCAGTTCGGTCGTTCACTTTTTGCGTAGCTTCCGCACCATACTCACCAGCGACAGGATGCCGACGGCCAGACCGTTTTAGATGTCTGGACTGAGCTCACTCTTGCCTGACTATATCGACCGAGATCTCCACCGCCGGAATCGTTCCTCTGTTCTCAAGCCAGTGTGTGGTGTTCCTACCCCTGGAAGAGTGTGCGCGTATGGGGGAATGGCCATGAAAAAGACGGATTTAAAGGGGTTGGCTAGCGGCTTGCAGGCGCTGTTCGATAGGCGTCATCGTCTGTCGGATTGTTGCCTGGACCGGGCGGGATGTCGATGCCGTTTCGTCTTTCCCATCGCCAACGATCATCCATCATGCCGCCCTTATCAGCTCCCGGTTGCAATCCGCGCGCTCAGGCGGGGGCGAGCTTTCTGAAGCGCGGGCTATTGATCATCTCGCATGCGTCGAAGGCTCCGGTCACGTAGGCCAAACGTTCCGGTTGCAACGTGATTTTTTGCAACTCCCGGAAATGACTCATGGTAAGCAGCGCCACATGGGATCGCTCATGGGCCGTGAGCCGATCATCGGTCAGCATCCAACTGGGCCTGGGCACGACATCGGGGGCGGCCAGGGACAAGGCGAGTTCCGTCAGTTGTCGTTCGCGCCAGGCGGCGTCCGGGGGTGCGGGCAACTCGCTCACGTGCGGCAGACCCAACCGGACCAGCGACTCGTTAAGGAGATAGTAACCCTGCACCTCCTTCATTTTCACGATCACCCCCTTTCTAACCAAGTTATAGAAAGTCGACTTGCCGATGGGCGGCCCGAAGAACCGCATCAACGTTTCCTGATCGACGGCATGATCGGTAATACCGGGCGGCAACTTGGGGGTCGTCTTCTTTTTCGCGGCCATGGGTTGGAATCTATCACCCCCGGGCGGACGGATCCAGCGGAATCAGCGATGGTTAATAAATCCGAAACAGTTGCCAATACAGTTGCCAATAAACGGCCATTTATTGGCAATTCCATGGACTCTCGTGGAGTCTGGTGGAAACCTTCCATAACAAACACCCCCGCCGAATCGGCCTAGAACCAAGGGAAATCCAGCCTGCAACCAGTGGTGGAGCATAGGAGATTCGAACTCCTGACCTTCTCATTGCGAACGAGACGCTCTACCAACTGAGCTAATGCCCCTCTCAATCTTGCGCAACACACGAATGCCATTTCCGAACCGCGAGCGCAAGCGCGAAGTTGCGCGAAATGGCACCCCGGGCGTGACGGGCGCGATTTTCGATTTTTTTGTTTGCCTAGCTTAACTAAGTTTGGCCAAATGTCCGCGATGCATCATCATAACGCCATGCGACCGATCCTCTGGCTGCCCTTTTCCTCTGTCCTGATTCTCATGCTGCTCAACGGCTGCGCCAACAACAGCGGCAGCGCAGGTAACGATGCCTTGGGAACCGGCCCTTTTGATAGCGCGGGAAATTACCGCTAAGAATGGGCCAACGATCCATCGAAATGGCGCAAACCAGGCAGCCGCACCCCACAACCAGCAGCTGGCGACAATCTGCCGGTCATCGCCAAGAACGAGGAACCGCCACCCAATGCCAACCCGCTCGCCCCTGCTGGACCATACAATCCCAAGACAAGTTCCTCCCGTGTGAAGCCGCTCCCGCCGGTGGCAGCACAGCGGACCGAACCCCCCACCACCAGGGCCAGCAAGACCACGCCGGGGGTTGTCAAGGCGCGGCCCGAAGCCACCGCGAGCGCCGCCAGGACCAGCCAAAAATCCACATCGAGTGTGGCCAAAACCAAGACCAAGGCCAAGCCGGGTGTGGCCAAAGCCAAGGCCAAGACCAAGCCGACGTCGGAGCGTTACATTGTCAAGAAGGGTGACAGTTTGTCGGCAATTGCGAGCCGCAACCGTTCTTCGGTGTCGGCGATCCAGAAAGCTAACGGAATTTCCGGAACCTTGATCCATCCCGGGGATAAGCTGGTGATTCCGAAGCGCTGATTAGGTTTCCGGATTTCAGAGTTCCAAGCATCACGCAAGCAGGGCAGCATGCCATGCACAAGATGGACATTCTGGCAAAGAACCTGCTTATTCTGGCATCGGCCGGCTCCGGGAAAACCTTCCAATTGGGCAACCGGGTCATCGGCTTGGTGGCCGGCGGTGTCGCACCCGAGCGCATCGTCGCATTGACTTTCACGCGCAAGGCCGCCGGCGAATTCGCGGATGCGGTATTGACGAAACTCGCGCACGCCGCGGGCAGCGAATCCGCAGCCGCAAAGCTACGGATCGCCCTCGCACTGCCTGACGCGGATTTCATGGATGCCTTGCAACGCGTGGTGCGGGCGCTCCCCCAATTCACGCTCGGAACCATGGACGGGTTTTTCTCCAAAGTTGTCCGCGGATTCCAATACGAACTGGGCCTAACCGGCGGCAAGTTTGAGCTGCTGGAAGCCCCGCGCGCAGCGGCTCTAGCAGACGAGGCCCGCCAGTTAGATTGGGGTCCCGCTGCCATGCTGGACGTCGCACCGGATGCGTGGACCCGGCAGAAATCAGGATTGGCGGCTGCGGTGTGGCAGCATTTGGACGGGATCACATACACCCGCAAAGGCCAACGCGAAGCACTGGAAACAGCCCTCGCAGCACTCGCCAACCATGCAATCGGCGGCGGCAGCCTCGGCAAGCCCGTTTCCGCTCTGCTAGAAAGCATTCTCGACGCGGTTGCCACCACCCGCGGCCCGCTCACCGTGAAATCCCACAAGGAATTCACCATCGACGGCGCGGCCGGCGACGCCCTGCGCGCAATGGTGGAACTGGCCGCCCGCTGCGAACTGGCCGCAGCCCTGATACGGACCCGCGCCGTGCGCGACCTGATCGCGGTTTACGATGCGCTGTGCGAGAAACGACTGCGCAATCAAGGCCTGCTCGGATTCGATGATGTGAAAATCCTCATGGGTGCCTGGGCCCATGGCGAAAACGCCCGGCTGCGGCGCGAAGCGGTGGATTTCCGCTTGGACGCACGCACCGACCATTGGTTGTTAGACGAGTTCCAGGATACCAGCCGGGCCGATTGGACGGGCCTGCTGCCGCTCATCGATGAGGCGGCCACCGACAGCGATGGTACGATGTTCATCGTAGGTGACCGCAAACAGGCCATTTACGCATGGCGCGGCGGAGACGTGCGTTTGTTCGATGAGGTGATGGCACGCTACAGCGGCGGTCTGGAAATCGTGCCGATGGCGGAGTCATGGCGATCCTGCCCCGAGGTTCTGGCGCTGGTGAACCAAGTCTGCGGGGATGCGGCCAGCTTGCGGGAGCTTTTCGGCGACGCGGCGAACCGCTGGGACTGGCAGGATCATTTTCCGGCCGGTCCTTTGACCCAGCCGGCCATGCGCGGCGAGGCGCGGGTGGAAATCGTTGGAGATTGGCAGCAACGGCTGGAAAGATTGGAGGAAATCCTCCGCGAACTGGGCGTGGGCGCGCGCTCGATGACTTGCGCCGTCCTGTTGCGCGGCAACGATAAGGCGCGCGAGGTCGCCGACTTTCTGCGGGCCCGGGGATTCGATGTCATTGAGGAAGGACGACGCGAACCCGCGAAGGACAATCCGGTGGGAATCGTCATCGCCCACCTCCTGAAATGGTTGGCCAACCCGGCGGACACCTTTGCACGCGAGGTGGTGGAAATGTCGCCGCTCGCCAGTGCATTGCGGGCAAGGCATGGCACTTCATGGCAGGTCATCTGGGAAAATCTAACATCCATGGCATCCCAATCCGGTTTTGCCGGAATGATCGAAGATGTCATCTCGGATGCCTGGCCCGCCTGGTCGGACTTCGGACGCCGCCGTGCCGGCGATCTGTTAGCCGCGCTGGCCACGTTAGATGCCCAGGGCGGAGTTTCACCCAGAGCGGCGGGGGATTGGATTGCACGCCTCGAAGTTGCACAAAACCCGGGCGTGGCGGCCGTCCAAGTCATGACTATTCACAAGGCGAAAGGTCTCGGCTTCGACGTGGTGATGCTCCAGGAAGTGCCGGATACCGCCGTCCCCAATCCCCAGTATTTCGAAGTCGCAGAGGGTGAGGGATGGCTCACCCAAACCCCGCCCAAATGGGCGCGGGCGATCCTGCCAAATCTGCGTGAGGCCGAGACACTGTGGGCTGCGAACCAGCAATACGAGGCGTTCTGCATGTTGTATGTGGCTCTCACCCGCGCGAAACGCGGATTGTATGTGCTGTTGCAACCACCCGCAACATCCGCCAATCGCGACAAGCCATCACTGGCAAACTGGCTCGCACGAGCCACGCATGCGGAGGATCAGTTAGGCCTGGTCTATCAAACCGGCACCCCGGACTGGGTGGAAACCGTTCCAATGTTAGAGTCGGAAATAATACCGGAGGCCCCGCGCGCCCCGGGTGTCGCAATCCCGCGCCGCGCGCGGCTGATTCCCAGCAGAGCCAAGAATCAGGATCACGCGGCGGCGCATTCCCCGGCCGGCGTGCAATTCGGTTCCGCCGTGCACACCCTCCTCGAACGGGTGGCCTGGGCGGATGAATCCCCGCCCGTGCTGCCCGCCAACGAGGTCGGCCAGGCCGTGGCCAAACTGCTCCGCAACCCGGCCTTGCACGAAATTTTCGAAAGACGTGGACGGAACATCGAGTTGTTCCGTGAGCAATCCGCCGACGCGATCATCGAGGGCAAACTGTTGACCGGTGTGATCGACCGTCTCCTCCTCCACCGCACCCCCGATGGCTTGGTGACGCGGGTGGAAGTGATCGATTTCAAAACCGACGCGGTCAAGGACCCGGCGGTACTCAGCGACCGTTATTCCGGTCAAATGAACGCCTATCGGAGCGCGTTGGAAATCATCCATCCAAACGCCGATGTGGTGTGCTCCATCCTCTCCGTGCGGCACGGCAGTATGGTCCGCATGTGAAAATTTTCACAAACCACGCTTGCGAGGTGCGCCGTCGCCCGACATAGTCGTTTGCGATCCTGCCGGACGAAGATGATCCCCGCGTCCGGCTTTCCTTTGAAGCCATGAGCGACACCCTTTCGGCCACCGCGGAACTGCAACTGCCCAAAGATCTTGCGGCTGAAATTGGCATGGTCAACGTGCAGATTGACGGTGTCTGGCAGCGGGTTCCCAAGAACACCCGCATCATCGAGGCCTGTCGGCAAGCTGGCACCATTGTCCCCCACTATTGTTATCACCCGAAGCTGAGCTCACCCGGAAGCTGCCGCATGTGCTATGTCCAAATCGGCCTGTCTCCCCGCACTGTCCCCGGCCAGGAAACCCAGCGCGACGCAAACGGCTACGAACTCATCTCCTGGATTCCTCGCCCGGTGATTGCCTGCGCCAATACGGTCTCCGAAAACATGGGCATCCGCACCTCCGGCGAATTGATAGAAAAATGCCGCGAGGGAGTGTTGGAGTTCCTGCTCATCAACCACCCGCTCGATTGCCCGATCTGTGACCAAGCGGGCGAATGCAGATTGCAGGAACACTCGGTCGAACACGGACGCGGATTCTCCCGCTTCGGGGAAATGAAGGTGAAAAAACCCAAAAACGTCGAGATCGGTCCGCGCATCCGGCTCGACGACGAACGATGCATCCTGTGCGGCCGCTGCATTCGCTTCATGAACGAGGTGGCCGGGGAGCCGGTCCTCGGCTTCACCCGGCGCGGCACCCATACCACGCTCACCGTGCATCCGGATCGCCTGCTCGATTCCAACTACTCACTCAATACCGTGGATATCTGCCCGGTCGGCGCCCTGACATCCAACGATTTCCGCTTCCAAATGAGGGTCTGGTTCCTCAAGGAAACCCCGACCCTCGATGTCAACTGCGGCACCGGCACCAACATCACCGTCTGGACCCGTGCTAACAAAATCCACCGCATCACCCCGCGCCAGAACAACGAGGTGAACTCATGCTGGATGCCCGACTCGCACCGCTTGAATTTCCACGCGCTCGACAGCGTGGCCCGCTTCACCGAACCGCTCGCCAAGGACGGCGCGCAGCACGCCCCGCTCGGCTGGCCGGAGGCGCTGGCAATCGCCGCCGCGAAACTCACCGCGCACAAACCGGAGCAAATCGCCATCATCGCCTCCGGCCGCATGACCAACGAGGAACTCTTTCTCACCCGCACCCTCGCCGCCACAATCGGCACCGCCCATCTTTCGTTAGTCCCGCGCTGCGCCGCTGCGGACGCCCTGCTCGTAGCTGCGGACCGCAACCCGAACACCACCGGCGCGAAACTCATCTTCCAAACCGATGACCCCTGCGCGCAACTCGACGCCATCCGCAATGGCGTGCGTGCCGGCTCTATCAAAACCCTGATCGTGCTGGGTGAGGACCTCGTCACCGATGCCGGGTTCCACTTCGAGGATCTCGCCAAACTCGATTTCCTCGTCCAATCCCACATCCTCGCCAACCCCACCGCGCTGGCCGCCCACCTGGTGCTGCCCGCCGCCTCCTTCGTGGAAAAACACGGTTCCATGGTCAATCTATCAGGCCGCCTGCAACGCCTCAACCGCGCCGTCGATCCCCCCCCCCATGCCCATGACGATTGGGAAATCCTGCGCGATCTCATCCGCGCCATCACCGGCAAGCCGATCGAAGCACGCAACATCGCAGAGGTGTTCAATTCCATCGCCGCAACCCTTCCCGCATTCCACGGCCTCACCCTCACGCAAATCGGCCTCCTCGGCATCCCCATCGTGGACACCGGCTATCAAATCCCGCTGCTCGCCAAGGAACACGCCCGCCTGGCAGGTGATTGCTAGAAGCAAGAGTTATAAGTTATTAGTTATTAGGAAGAATACATGGAAATACTGGTCATCATCACCAAGATCATCGCCCTCACCTTTCTGGTGGTGCTGCCGCTGGTGCCCATCTCGGTTTACTGCGAACGGCGGTTCTGCGCCATCATCCAGGACCGCGTCGGACCCAACCGCACCGGCCTGCCGCTCACCCTGCTCGGTTGCAAAAAAGACTTTCACTTTTTCGGCTTGATCCAGCCCGTGGCGGACGGCGTGAAACTGTTTCTCAAGGAAGACTTCACTCCGGCGCACGTCCGCAAGGCGTTCTACTGGCTGGCCCCCGTGCTCACCGTCGCGCCCGCGCTCATCACCGTCTGCGTAATCCCCTTCGGCTCGCCCATCACCCTCTGCGGTCAAACGGTGCATCTCGTCATCGCCGATATCGACATCGGCCCGTTGTTTGTGTTCGCAGTATCCTCTCTAACGGTTTACGGCATCACTCTCGCAGGTTGGTCGTCGAACTCTAAATACTCGTTCATGGGTGGCGTCCGCTCGTCGGCCCAAATGATCTCCTACGAAATCTCGTTAGGCCTGGCCATCATCCCGGTGCTGCTCTACTTCGGCGAGCTCAACCTCGGAAAAATCGTCCAATACCAGGCTGACCACGGCTGGCTGTTGCTGCCATTGTGGAAAGACGGCCATGCCGGCCTGCCCGATCTCCAAACCGCGTTGTTCTGGGTCCCCGCATGCATTTCCTGTGTCATCTTCACCGTGTCGATTTTCGCCGAAACCAATCGCATGCCCTTCGACTTCCCGGAGTGCGAAACCGAACTCGTCGGCGGCTATCACACCGAATATTCCTCGATGAAATTCGCGCTGTTTTTCATGGGGGAATACGCCGCCATGGTCATCGGCTCCGCGCTCATCGTTACTTTGTTCCTCGGTGGTTGGTCGATCGGTTTCGGCGCGGACCCGTGGGTCCGTGGTCTCCACCTCGGCGGCTTCCATTTCGGCGGACTCATCCACCTGCTGGTGTTTATGCTGAAACTCATCGTCTTCATCCTGTTCTTCATCCTCGTCCGCTGGACGGTGCCACGCTTCCGCTACGACCAACTCATGAAACTCGGCTGGGTCATCTTCTTCGAAGCCGCGCTCATCAATGTCTTCCTTGCCGCCCTCATTCTCGCCGCACCGCATCTCACCACCACCATCCTCGCCACCAGCACCGTGCTGTTGGTTGTCGTCACCGCCGCCCTCATCCACGTCGCCAAAGTTTCCGATCCCAAACCCAACATCCTCCGCGCCTAACCGCCCTTCCCCCGTCCTCTTCTCTTCCGTCTTCTCTTCCCTAATAACTTTTAACAAATAACGTCTAACTAATCCACCATGCCGCCGGAATCCTCAACTCTCGCATACGACAGAGAACGCTGGATGCGTGCTCTGGAAAGCATGGCACAGGCCCTCGGCAAAGACGGCCCGCCCGTCCAGCTTTGCCTCATCGGTTCTGCGGCCTGCATCTTTGCCGGGATGGAGCTCAGAGTGTCTGAAGACCTGGACATCTGGCAGCCGTCCAGCGACTATGATCTCGCAGAACTCAAGAATGCTGCCGAAGCAGCAGGTCTTTCATTCAACCCCACAGGCATCTTGGAGCCGGATCAGCCTTATCTCCAAATCGTGGAGCCAGGCATTGTTCAAATCGGAAAATTCATGCCCGTCCCGATGTTCAAAATGGGGCGTCTCATCGTCTCACGTCCTCCCATCGAAAACATCATCGCCTCCAAGCTGACCCGCGCCGATGCCAAGGACATCGAAGATATACAATTCCTCCACAACCACTACCAACCCGATCTCCCAACCATCAAGAAAATCATCTCCGCCTTTCCAAAGCAAAAACGG
>JAPLUJ010000431.1 GCA_026397695.1 Verrucomicrobiota bacterium
CTCAAGCAATGCACGAATAAGTTCTTGAGATTGCACACGCACTTTTTCAATTTCTGCTTTGTCTTCAGCTTTTACCCCGACGAAATCTCGTTCCGGGCGTCCGAGTTCATCGGGCTCACCGAAGCGGAGGCCCTGTCTCTGCGCCACCGCAAGGACGTCTCGTTCCTCCAATCCTAACCAACCACCAACCCGCAACCAGCAAACACAAAACCACCAGACAACCAACAAGAATGAACCACGTAATGAATACAAGCACCCCACATAAAAAACACCACCGGCTCGATCCGGCGGAAATCGTCGCCCTTGCCGCCTTGTCGGCGGTGGGCACCGTGCTTCGGAATCCCCGGCTTGCCAACCTCGACGTTCCGCCCGCCATGCGTGCCGACGTGACCTTCGAGGGTTGCGCAGGCAGCGGGCAGATCACCGGCACCGAGATATTCGGCCCCTACGACAAGCCGCTGGAAGACCACGACGCCGCATGCCTGTTGGAAGTCTCGTTACCCGCCATCAACGGGGACAAGATGCCCATTGGCAAACTGCTGAATGGCGCGCTCCTGTCCCTGCTCGAATTCCGCCATCCCGGCTGGGCAGACGACGAGGGCTGCGAAGGCCGCGTGGAACTCTACTGGCTGCCACGCCCGGACGGCACCACCGAAACCCGGATCGGCGGCACCATCGGCTACCGCAGCCTCGTCACCCACACCTATGAGTTCCTGTCCGCCAACGGCGAACTGACACCATGGGAATGCGAGGGCTGAAAAAAACCATCAACCACAACAAACCAATAACTCCAACCCCGATGAAAACAACAACCCCATGAAACTCCCCATCCACGCCGCTATCATCACCCATGCCAAAGGGGCTATTCCGGTTATCACATCCAGTTATAGCGACCTCATCTCCCAGATCGGAGATTGGTGCCGCGAGTATTGGTCTTCGGTCTCCGATGATCCACCCCCGCAAAACAACCGCGATCTCGTTGACGCCTATTTCCGCGATAACCCCGATGCCTCTCTTGACGTGGCGGAAGGAGGCGTGGATTTTCCCGAGCCTTACGCGTCCGGACCCAAACTGCTGGCCCAACTCGAATGCCTGCTCGCCGCCCTTTGTGCCTATAAACCAGGCGACGGGGAAGCATGCGCCGTCCTATGCAGGGAAGTTACCGACACCCGCGCTGTCATCGCCAAGGCATCCGCCCTGTCCGCCCCGCCAATCCCGCGCTTCACCGTCTTCTGTCAGGAGGCTGGTTGCAGCAGCGACACCGTCCACATCTCCTCCCATCAGGCCGTCGATCTGGAATCTGCGATCATCGCCGGAAAACAACAGTGCATCAAGGACTGGTCATCAGGTTCGGGAGAGGAGGAGGGGGAAGGGGAAGCGGAAGGCGATGGCGAAAGCCCGTGGAACTTGGAATCCGTTCACTGCCTCGGCGTTGCTGCGGGCAATGTGGAAATCCTCCATTGGGAAGACCAAGTGCCATGAAGCCCCCAACCCCAGACCAACCCATAACTCCCATGACTCCTGTCCCACAACACCGCCCCATGAGAACACTCGAACAAATCGCCAGGCACGCCGCCCGCTTGAATCCGGGTGACGATCCCCAGCCTGCGGAGAATCAAGCCTATGGCGACGCGCTCGCCGAAGGGCACGGACAAGAGCAAGCGGAAGAGTGCGCCCAGACGGCCGGGAGCGAAACCTACTGAGAAACCCGCGAGGTTAGATCCCTCGCCAGCCAACCACTGACACCAACAAACCAACAAATCAAACACCATGAAAACATGTTTACCCCACACACCGGGCGACTTCGAAGCCAGCCGCATGTCAAGTCCCTCAATGACCCCGAATGATTTCGCGGTCTATTGCAAATCGCTTGACGCATGGATAACCAACGGTGTTCCGGAATCGACTGCGCTCCTCGTCGCGGCGGCACCGGAACTGCTGGCCGCACTGACCGGGTGCATCACGGAACCGGGAGCCGCGTGCTGGTGCAATGCTGACAATTTGCCGCGCCGCATCCTGGCCATCAACGAGATTGCCCGCGCCGCCATCGCCAAAGCCAAGGTCAATGGCCTGGCTGGCAAATGGGAACAATCGAGGACGGACGGCACAACACCCCACTCCACGCCGACCAGAAATTCCCGCCCACAACAAACCCACAACCGATAACTCCACCCCCACAACAACAACCAACCATGAAAACCACCATCAAGGACAACGTCCTGCACATCGAAATCCCGCTGCACGCCCCGCGTCCGTCCGCCACCGGCAAGACACTCACGGTCGCCAGCAGCAACGGCAACAAACCCACCGAGGCCACGATCAACGGCCTGCCTGTCATCGTCGGCGTCAACGCCTACATCAAACCGGCCTAACGGTGAACCGTTCGGAGACGCAAGACGCAAGAATCCAGACTCCAGAGAAGAGCCGATGAACTGTGTTTATACACCTCCTCCTCCTCTCTGGTCTCTGGTCTCTCTCGTCTCATCATCCCCCGATAACAAATAACAAACAACCTATAACTCAAACCCATAACCCCAAACCCCTAATTCCCCGAAAAACATGAACATGAACATCACCATTCCGGTCTCCGCCATTCAGGCCGCCCGCAAGCTCCTCACCCGGATCCGCTTCGAGCGTGCCGCAACACTGCCGGTTCTCAGCCATGTGCTCGCCACCGTTGATGCCGCCGGGCTCACCCTGGCTGTCACCGATCTCGACCACTGGCTGGAAACCCGGCTTCCCGCCACCATCAATCCAACCCAACCAACCCAGCCGACCGAGCCTGTCAAATTCCTCATCCCCGCAGCGGCTCTGGCAGCCGCGGCACGGGGCGACAAGAACAGCACCGTGCAATTTGATTGCCCGGACGATCCCGATCCCGAAAAGCCCGTGCTCCGGCTCACCGTCACCTGCGGCAAGATGCCGGTCGAATCCGTCCACCAGCCCGAACCCGCGTCCGGTTTCCCCGAACGTCCGGTCATCCAAGGCCGCATCACCGTCGTGCCCAAGGAAACATTCCAAGCCCTCCGGACGGTCGCGGGCTGCGCCTCCACCGATGCCACCCGCTACGTCCTCAACGGCGTGCTGTTCTCGCCGGACAACGGCGGGATTCTGATAGCCACCGACGGCCGGTGTCTGGCGGGAGCACCCGCGCACTTTGGCGGGCGGGAGTTCATCCTGCCCAGCGTCGCCGTGCATGTGCTTGGCTTCCAGGACTTCACCGGGCGCGATGCCGCGATCCTGCAAGCGGAGGCAGCGGATGGCCCGCACGTCCAGTTCCGTTCCGGGCCGCACACGCTCATCGCCAGAACCATCGAGGGAAACTATCCGAACTACCGGCAGGTGATTCCGCACGGGTTTCTGGCGGATGCCACCATCCCCGAAACCCACCGGCCAGCGCTCATCTCATGGCTGCGGTCGCTGGACGGTCGGTCGCCTACGGTCCGCCTCACCTGGCAGCATCCGGGACACCTGACCCTGACCCACTGGGATTACGACACGGCCAAGTCCACCATCCAGGTTCCCGTCACCACATCAGGGGAAGGCCAGCCGCCGGCGATTTCCCTCAGCCCGAGGTATCTGGCGGACGCCCTGGTCATCGGCTCCACCCTGCGCCTGATAGACGGCATCAGCCCCGGCGTCGCCACCGATCCCGCCTCGGGCAACTATGGCCTGGTCATGCCCTGCCGCTTGACCGCGGAGGCTGAGGCGGATGCTGGCGTTGCACAAGCCCCGGTCCCGGCTAAGGCCGCGTGAACATCGGATTGCCCCGTGGCAATGCCTATCAAGCCCTCCCGCCAGTCCCGTTGTGGATTGGCAGGAGGGCTAAGGGCGGGAAATACATGAGCCATTTTTTAGCTCTGACCCGACAAGCGGTGCGAACCGGGCCGGGCTGTTGAGTTGTTCATGATAATAGACATGTACCTACCAAGCCGCGCCAAAATGATGACACCGGGGAGGGCGCGTCATGCGCCCGGATTCGTCCGGGGCCTCACCTGTCAAGGGTGGGGCACCTCAAGGGGGATCAAAGGGGGAAGTGCCCCCCTTGCCAGAAGTTATCGGGGACCCGATAACGTAGCTGGCCCAATTATGGGTCAGCTAAACCCGGCGTAAACGGGGTGGTTTCTGCGGTGCCTTCGCCTTCGAGGCTGGCACGTCGTGGCCGTCCTCGCAGCGGCAAGGTCAAGATGACGGTTCAGTCTGGGCGTCCCCGTTTCCGCCACCCCGCCACGCAAGCGCTTTCCTTATTATTCCTCTGTAGCCTGTTCATGCATTTGTCAAGATTTGCACACGGACCCCGTTTTACCGTTCACCGATTTGAGGGAATTACAACACGTCCCTTATCGTAAGGCTCCTGCACGATGTTATCTATCGAATGTATTTTAATAGTAGGATACACATTCCCATTGCCTTCATAGTTTCTCCGCTGTGTATCAGCCTTGCTGTCAGAACAGGCTGTGCTTGCCACTGTCTCTTCTTTGGAAATCGAGCAGCTTACAGGGATTAAAAAAAGAGACACAAGCACCCACCTTTTTATAATTTTAGTCATGGCGCAGACGGAGTCAGGTATGCATCAAGGCCTTTTTGACCATTTCCCCTTTGAACGACATGCAATCCTATTCCCCAAGTCAAAGTATACATTACTTTTTGGTTTTCCACGCATTTAAGCTCGGTCTTAAACTTCACCTCGATTACGCCGTTAGCCGCCGACAGAATATTATTTCCAGGAATAGTTGGGGCATCCCTCAACACCGGCGAACTCGAACCCAATGTCGCAAAGTCATGGTAGGGTGCATTATGTTGTCTTCCTGGGTCAGAATCAAAAGTGACACTTTGATCCCAATAGTAGATTCCTTCTTTGCAACAGCAGGCTTTTTCCCCTTTAAATTTAAAGTTTTGATGAGCGCCGGCACCCTGATACTGTTGGCCGCCTGCTACTGTGATAGTTCCGGTACCTATCTCATGTTGTTGAATCGTTATAGTCCCGGCAGTTTCTTTTTTGGGGTTTGAACATTCAACTTTGAAAGTGCTGCCTGCCTGGAATAGGCCGAAAAAATCAAACTTGCTCACTCCGTTGTTCCCCACGAACCCATACAGGTTCAGCCCGCCATTTTCCTCAATGGGATCCCTGGATGGCCATCTACCCGTCAGCGGGTCGTAGTACCTGTAGCCGTAGTCAGCTACATGGACGGGTTTGGCGTTGATAGATTTCCGCCGCAACCTTTTGGTGGCCATTGAGTTGCGTGGATTTCGCGGCCTGGGCGGCCTGGGGTGGTTCGGAGTCGGAAACGGGCCGATTTCCGGCGGTGGGTCGTCGTGGCCGGGTGATTTTCCAGATGATTTGCCGCCTTCCCGAGGGCTGGAAAGCCCCAGATCTGGAGTTGCGGCGGGGGCTGGAAGGACGGCGGTCATCGCTTGAGGGGCGAATAACTCATTGGGAAGGTTTGGGGAAGAAGAAAGTTTTTCGTCCGGCGCGTTGGGCGCGTTGTCATTGTCAGTGCATGTCGGTTTGTGTTGCGTGAAGGTAGCGCGGCCTCGACGCAGGCCGCATGCCAAACAGGGAGAACGCTTGATTCCAGGATTCGCCGGGCTGTCCGTTCTTGGTCGGTGCGTTCCCATTCCTTCGGCATGCGCTCCCGGCGGTAGTGCGCCACCTTAGACATTCAGAAGTGGCCGGGTTCGCTGAGCAGGACGCGCCCGCCGCCGTCCACAACTCGATGACCAGGCACGAGCCGACCGCGGGCATCTCGACTTCCACGAACCGCGTGCGGGCGGTCCGTCCGTTGCGTCTGAGTCGGGACCGGGGTGATTTTTTCAAAGACATGGGCCGAGCCGGGACAATTATAGGACGATTACTGCACACTGCCCCCGTTTTCCCAGAATCTTCATGCGGCGCTATGGACCCCGCTTACCGTGGAAAAATAATCTTAACACCGACGATGACAATTTGGCAAAACCACTCGATGACAATTCGGCCTTTAACAAGTAGGATGGGGTCGGTTCGGATTGATGTGGATTGCATAATGTGTATGTATGCTCCCTATGTGGCCCGCGCTGCTAGTGGCCGTCGATAGAACGCTTGCGTCATAATCCGCTATCCTGCGACCGCTATGCTAACATAATAGGTAACACGGCCCCTGAAGGGGGCAAATTTGA
>JAPLUJ010000512.1 GCA_026397695.1 Verrucomicrobiota bacterium
GGTCTTGAGACCGCCGTTAACGACATCGGTCAGCAAACCGAACCCATTCGCGGTGAAGTGGGCACCTTCCGGAATGGCGGGGCGGTCTTTCCACAGCTCGGTATCGACTTGGGCCTGGCCCATGCTGAGCACGCGGCAGGCGCGCTGGTTCCAACCCGCAGTGGGTTGCGTGAAGCTAGCGGACTTGGCCACGGAGGGGCGCGGCTGGACGTGCAGATCCACGTTGGCAAGGCGCTGGGCGGGTTCCGGGCCACCCACGCTGATTTTGGCCTCGGTGGCGTCCTGCACGATGGCCCACGCCAGCGCTCCCTGATAGCGCGCCCCATTATCGACATCCACCGAGGATCCGACGTGGCGAAAGCCATCGGATTTTTCCGTGAACAAATCGACCGGCTTGGCCAACATGCCGGTCTTGACCCAGTCGAGCGAGGCCAGGTCGCTCGAGTCGCAGCCGGATGCCAGCCAGGTGACGAATTGCTGGGATTTCCTGGTGTAATCCGGCGCGCCCGCCATGGGGTTATCGGCGAGTCTGGGCGACCATGACTTCCAAATGCCGACGGCATGCGGGTGCTGCGCGTCTTTGATGAATGAGCCGTCCACCGTGATTCTGCGGTCATCGCCCGCGGTTTTCTGGAGTTCCCCCAAGGCCAGCATGAGGGCGAGGCGCGCGTTGGCGCGGGCGGTGGCCATGGCTTGTTCCTGGGCCAAGGGCCGCAACGAAATGGCGGAGAGCGACAGCAGTCCCACGGCGAGGACCGTGAGCAGAATCATCAACGACAGGGTCACCACCAAAGCAAAACCGCGCCTGGCTGTTAGGATGCGGCGATGGACGAGATGGCGCATGAACGGGGAAATGGGCGTGTGGCTGCCCGTTTCGGAGTGGGTAAGCTACCAGTGGCATCAGATCAAGTCAAGGTTTACTTCTCAAGGATTACTGCAAGGGAATTGCTTTTCGGGTGGGGGCCGCTGGCAGGCTCAATTGCGGATCGCCCGGTAGAAGGCGGAGGGTTCAGTGGCGGCGGAGTCGGTGAGCGTGATCGGGGAGCCGCTGCCAAACCCCCATTTCCCCGCCCTCCGCTCCGGTCACCGGCTCTTCCAACGGCCTTCACCGCCAAAGATTGAAGATGGAGGATCGAAGATAGAGGATCGAAGATGGAGGATCGAAGATGGAGGATCGAAGATGGAGGATCGAAGATGGAGGATTGAAGATGGAGGATCGAAGATAGAGGGACCGCGCAAGGCTCCTCTTCATCCACAATCCACAATCCGCAATCCACAATCCGCAATCCACAATCCGCAATCTCATCCATTTCTCCGGTCCGGATCCCGGATCTTGCAACGGCCTTCACCGGGAAAGCAATTTCCTTGCATTCACGCGGGTATTCCTGCAATTCACCGGTGTCACTGCCTCGGCCTAACGCCAACACGGGCCGCCGCCGCTCCACTTGCCCCGCCCGCCCCGCAGCTAGATGTGTCTGATTTACCGCTGGCAGATCATGGAAGCGGAGGGAGTCAAACATAATAGCATTCCTCCCTGATGAACTCCATCGAACGCATCGACGCCACGATTCATTTCCGCAGACCCGACCGGGTGCCGGTTGATCTGCATAACTTCCAGCCCGCAGCGCGCGCCACCGGCCTGCCCCTGCCGGAAGTCTTCCGCGACGGCGCGCTACTGGCGGAGGCGATGTTGGTGGCGTGGCGGGAATTCGGCCACGACATGATTCTGTTAGAGAACGGCACGGCCTGCAACGCGCAGGCCTGCGGCGCCACTGTGACCTACATGGACAACAGCGCGCCGGTCTCGCACACGGCGCTGATCAAGGAGTTGAAGGATGTGCTCACGCTGGAGGTGCCGGACCCGTACCGGGCGTTCCCGATGTGCGAAATCCTCAAGGCCACCCGCATCCTGGCGAAGGAAACCGCCGGGCAAGTGTGGATCTGCGCGCGCGCCGACCAGGGACCGATGGACCTCGCGGCGCAATTGCGCGGGCTGGACGATTTCATGTTGGACATCGCGGAGAACGAGGAACCTGGGTTAGTAGATGCGTTGTTAGATTATTGCCGGCGCGTGGCCACCAGATATGCTATCGCCTTGATCGAGTGCGGCGGGCATTCAACGTCCATCGGTGAGCCGGTGGCGGGACCGGACATGCTATCGCCGAAGCACTACCGGCAGTATCCATGGAAACATGAAAAGCGGATGGTCGATGAACTCAAGGCCCGCGGCATCATCCTGCACAACCATATCTGTGGCAACACGCTGCCCATTGCCGACGATTTCATCGCGACGGGTGCCCAGGTCTTGGAGATCGATCACAAGAGCGACGCCCGTGCGCTCAAGGAAAAGGCGCGCGGCAAGACAACCTTGTTAGGCAACATCAATACGGGGTTGCTCCATTCCGGCACGCCGTGCCAAGTGGAGGACGCCTGCCGCGAGGCCATCGAAGTCATGGCGCCGGATTACGGGTTTATCCTCGGCCCCGGTTGTGCGCTTGGCACCGATACTCCGGCGGATAACATTCATGCGCTGGTCGAGGCTGCCAGGAAATATAATCCGTATTGAAGAAAGGAGCCAACATGGAATCCATAATGAATCATTGGCAGTCGCGGATCACCCGCGCTGAAGACGAACTGGCCGCCACCTTCCGCTTTCGTAACAAGCAGCCGTCGGTGGTGGTCGTGGACGCTAATTACTGGACCTTCGGTGATTTGCCCGTGGAAATTCCAGAGGATTACTATACCGATCCGGCGTCGGCGCTCCGCTGCCAGTTGGCGAAAATCGAACGTCACTACGAGAACATCCCTAACGACGATTACATTCCATTTCTGCATCCGTGGTATGGCACCGGCGTGTTGGCCTCGGCATTCGGCATCAATATTATATGCCATCCGAAGTCCGATCCGGCGGTGGATCTCGCCACGATCAAACAACCGGAGGAAATTGACGCCTTGCAGATGCCCGTACCGGGCGAATCCGGAGCGATGCCATTGGTGGTGCGGATGATCGATTACTTCAATGCTCATTCGGATTTGCCGGTGGGCTTCACCGATTGCCAGGGGCCGATGGCCACCGCGTTGCAGGTCGTCGGCTATGACAATTTTTGTTACTGGGTGCAGGACGATCCTGACCGGATTCACCAACTCATGGATATGATCACCGCGGCGTTGATCGCGTGGGTGAAGTTCCAAAAGGTGCGCACGGGCCAGCCTCTAACAGGAGGCAGTTATCCATTGAGCATCAAACTGCCGGAAGGATTTGGTGGTGTGTGGTTGTCTGATGACGATTCGGTGATCATGAGCGCTGGCATCTATCGGGAATTCATCAAACCCTACAATGAGAAGTTCCTGGCTGCCTTCGGCGGCGGATGCATCCATTACTGCGGCAACTCGACGCAGAATATTGAAAACTACGCCACCACCAAAGGCGTGACCGCGATCAACAACTTCACCCTCGATAACATCGAGGCCGCCGCCAAGATCCGCCGTGCGCTCCGCGACAAGGGAGTCGTTTACATGGCGTGTGACTTCACCCCCGCCGACCAGCGATTGGACGATTACTACCGGGAACTGGTGAAAGCGATGGATGGACCGGATGGCCTGATCCTCGCGTCCTACATCGCCCCCGCCATCGCGCTCGACAAGGGCAAGTATGATGCCGCCAACCGCGACCGCGTCACGTTGGCCAGGCGTGTGTACGAATTGATGGGGCGGAACCGGTGACTAAAATGAATAACCCTACGGAAACGAAAAAGTGCCACAAGTCCGGCGGCTTGTTCGTGCTGGCGTGGGCATTCGGGCTCATCAACCAGCAGGAACTGGCGCACCAAGACACCTCCGCGACGGGCTTGCTGGTCTTCATCCTCATCCTTGCCTACATCGCCACATTTGCTTTCACACTCGGTCCGGTGACATGGGTGTTGTTGTCGGAGATCTTTCCCAACTTCATCCGTGAAAAGGCGCTTTCGATTGCGTCCTGCGCGTTGTGGATGGCGTGTTTCATTGTCGTTCTCATAACGCCCGCGCTGTTGAACTTGAGTCCGGTGTTCAACTTCATCCTCTTCGGTTCGCTGAATGTTGCCGGCTTCATTTTTGTGCTGAAATGGCTGCCCGAAACCAAGGGCCGCTCACTCGAAGAAATCGAAACCCTTTGGATGAAACGCTAACCCGAACCCGTATCCATCACTCGATTACAGACATTACATTTTCCTGAAAATAACAATTATGAAAACAATCTGCTCCATTTCACTCGCCACCATGCTTCTTGCGGGTTGCGCAACCGCTGATGCGGATTCCGCATCAACAGTCATCGTCTGCCCGAAAAACGCCCCGCCGCAAGTCAACCTCGCCGCCAAGGAACTACGTCGCTACATCTACCTTCGTACAGGTGAACTGTTACCCATTACGTCCACGGCCTCCGCGAAGTCCATCGCTTTGACGCAAGACCCAGGACTCACGACTCAAGAATATCGGCTGAAATCTTTCGGCGATTCCCTGGAGATCGCCGGCGGCTCGGAAACCGCCGTACTCTATGGCACCTATGATTTTGCGGAAAAGCTCGGCGTGCGCTTCTACCTTCATGGCGACGTGGTCCCTGACAGCAAGATCCCGTTGCGGATGCCGCAACTCGACGAAACCCGCAAGCCGCTGTTCAATCTCCGCGGTGTCAACCCCTGGGGTTCGCATGCGTTCGGATTCGACGCCTGGGGTGCCGATGACTACAAGTCCGTCATCACCCAGCTCACCAAGATGCGGATGAACTTCATCGGTATGCACTGCTACCCCGAAGGCCAGCCGTACGCCGAACCCACCGTCTGGCTCGGGCCGGACGGCGACTTTGACGCGCATGGCAAGGTGAAGTCGAGTTATGTCTCGCGGTACTACAACACACTTTTCAAACCATGTTGGGGAGGCTATGTCGCCAAGAAAACCGCCGACTATGACTTTGGCGGCGCGCTACTGTTTGAGGACGATGCCTGGGCGCCGGAAGTTATGCGCGGACATTGTCCCGAGCCGAAAACTCCGGAATCCTGCAACGAGATCTTTAACCGTATGGGCGCGCAGTTCGGCGATGCCTTTACCTTCGCCCGCTCGCTCGGTGTGAAAACCTGCCTCGGCACCGAAGCGCCGATCACGCTGCCCAAGGCGCTCCGCGACCGGCTGAAGGCGGACGGCAAGAATCCCGACGATCCCGCCGTTAAACGCGAAATATATGAAGGTGCCTTCAAGCGGATTATGGCCGCCCATCCGTTGGATTATTATTGGATCTGGACGATCGAAAACTGGACCTGGGGCGACAACAAACCGGCAGAGTACCAGGCCGTCGTCGCCGACATCAAGCTGGCAATCGAGGCGGCGAAGAATGTCAACGCCCCGTTCCAACTCGCGACCTGCGGCTGGGTGCTCGGCCCCGCGCACGACCGCGCCGCGCTCGACAACGACCTGCCCAAAAACATCCCGACCGCCGCCATCAGCCGGGCTCTCGGCTACACCGAGGTCGATCCGGCGTTCGGCAAGATCAAAGGCCGTGACACCTGGTCCATTCCCTGGCTCGAGAGCGACGGCCATCAGGGACTTGCCGGCATCCAGCTCGTCGCCGGACGCATGCGCCGCGACGCCGTGGACGCCCGCACTTACGGCTGCGCCGGCCTCATGGGCCTGCACTGGCGCACCGACAGCCTCGCCCCCAACGCCTCGGCGCTCGCCCTCGCCGCCTGGGACCAGCGTTGGAACATCGCCTCCGCACGGACACTGCCGGGGCAGGCCGACACACCAATGCCGCGCTCGCTACCCGTCGATGATTTCTATGCGGACTTCGCAATAGCCAATTTCGGTTTGGCGGAGGTCGGCATGGTTTTTGTCGCCATCGACGGCAAGGTTCCCATGGCTGGCGTCAATGATTGCCCTGCAATGAATCTCCCGCCAGACGGCACGCCTTGGGCTCAGGTCGCGCCACGCTACGCTTTCGTGGACCAATTCGAGGCGTTCCGACCGCAGGTCAAGGGCGCTGGCAACCTTGAGCGCTTCGATTGCTGGTTGAACACCTTCAAGTACTATCGCGCGCTGGCCAAGACCCGTTGCGCCATGGGCGCGAAAAATCCCGATGAGGTGATGAAAGGTTGGACTGAGGCCTACACCTGTCTGCTAGCGACCGTAAATTCGCCCGGCACGCTGGCGATGGTGGTCAACATGGAGAACAAGCCCGGCACCGGCCCGACCGTTGCGAAGGCCGCCGGCAAGCCGTTTCCCAAGGAATACCAAGGCGCGCCGCGTCTGATCGTGCCGTGCGTGCGGAGTGTCGTTGATAAAGGAGAGGTGCTTACTCTGAAAATACTCGCGCTGTCGGCTGCTCCGTGCCAGTCGGTGACCGTTCGTGTCCGTCCGCTGGGCAGCAAGGAGTGGCAAACCATCACTGCCAAGCATGTCACCCGCGCGGTTTACGCAGCCACCCTGCCTCTCGCCGCCGTGGATTTTGAATACCAAATCGTTGCGGAAATCGCAACCGGAGCCAAACTAACTTGGCCCGCCACCGCCCCGGAACAAAACCAAACCGTCATCATCATGGAGAAATGAATATGAGAACCATCACCGCCCTGCTCGTTCTCATTTTTGCAACCACGCTTTCCGCCACCGAGTACCACCCCCCCCTTGTTTTCCCGCCCTCCGGTCCGGCCACCGGATCTTCCATCGGCCTTCACCCCCAAAGATCGAAGATGGAGGATCGAAGATGGAGGATCGAAGATGGAGGATCGAAGATGGAGGATCGAAGATGGAGGATCGAAGATGGAGGATCGAAGATAGAGGATCGAAGATAGAGGATTTAAGATAGAGGATCGAAGATAGAGGATTGAAGATAGAGGATTCAAGATAGAGGATTGAAGATATAGGATCGAAGATGAGGGATCGCGCAAGGCTCCTCTTCATCCACAATCCACAATCCACAATCCGCAATCCACAATCCGCAATCTCACCCATTTCTCCGGTCCGGCCACCGGCTGTTTCAACGGCCTTCACCGCACAAGCAAATTACAGAAATGAGAAATACCGAAAACCACCACACCATGCGGCGCTTTGCGGCCGGTCTCATTGCCGGCATTGGGATCCTGTCCTGCATGCCGGCCGCTGGCGCCGCGGAATTGACCAACCTGCGGTGCGAATACCTCGCCGGTCCCTTGGGCATTGAAGTGCAGAAGCCCCGGCTGAGTTGGGTCATTAAGTCGGGACGCCGCGGTGATCGTCAGAGCGCCTATCAGATTCTGGTGGCGGGTTCGGAAGAATCGCTGAAGAATGACCAGGGCGATCTGTGGGACAGTGGCAAGGTGGCATCGGATCAGAGCATACAGGTTGCTTATCACGGTACGCCGTTACATTCGAGCCAACGCTGTTACTGGAAGGTTCGGGGGCATGAATGGTGGATGCGTCACTTTTGAGGCGGGTTCCGGGAAATACCATTTCAGCAGTGAGCGCTGATAGGGATTCATTCTAGAAAAAAGGAACGAGAAAAAACCAAGGGGAAATTACGCTGAGAACGAAATTGAAGTTGACGATTATGCTAGCACCATACTGGTTCGACCAACGCCCGGCATAGGAAGCCCCCGGAGGTTCCGCTTGGCGATGGCCGCATTCTCGTTCTGGAATAAACCTGACCCCCGAAGGCATCCACACCCCAAGAATCCGCTACCCGAAGATTTCCCAAAAAATCCTTGGCAACGTGGACAGGATAGGTATTTTCGCGTTTGA
>JAPLUJ010000181.1 GCA_026397695.1 Verrucomicrobiota bacterium
CATGTATAGTCCGTCGCTTGGCAATTTACGGGGGTTGGCTGCAGAGAGGGAAACAAACAATTAGGGCAATACAATTCACGGCATGCCCAAGCTTCCGTTACAACACGCGCCCGCTGGGTGGGACTTCGGTAAGATTCCGCAAGCGAATGTGGCATCATCAGATTCATATCAGAACAAAATCATTCTATACGGTTGCGGCGGTCAGGACTGAGGGAAATGCAAGCGAATCGTTGGCCCGGACCTGCTTTCCCATGGCTTTCAAAAGGTAGGACACGACACCGGAACCCGAAAAGGCATCCGTAGCGGTTTCGAAATCGAGCTCTTGGAGTGTGTCGTGAATCCAAGGAAGCAACCGGAACTTGCTGCCCATGTAACGGAAGCGCGGGAAGAATTCGAGCGCCAGCGGAAGCACGGTCGTGTCGGGAATCAGGGGTATCTGGAGGTCAGCAAGTGGCTTCATGGGTGGAATCTACTTGAAGATGTTCAAAAGAACAAGCGAAATGTTGTGAGCATTTGGTGGGATGGTGGGTCGCTGCTTCTGAGAAGCGACCACCGCTTTCGGGTTCGTGGTCCGGGCCTTGACGGTAAAGGTGCATCGCGTCACGCAAGGCATCCTTGCGAATTCCCCGGCAAAGTCAATGGAGGGCGTGACAGGTGATACTCGTATTCCAAATGATTTCACCTGAATTCTTCCATCATCCCGGCGCCGGCGGCGGCGGTGACTTGATAGATTTCCGCGGCGATGCCTGCGGCGGTGGCGTAGTGGGTGCGCACGGCGGCGGCGAAGGCGTCCACCATCGGATCTTCCACGAATGCGACCATGCATCCGCCGAAGCCGGCACCGGCCTGACGGGCGCCGATCACGCCGGGAGCGGCGAGCATGGCGGCCATCATGGCATGCATGGCGGGAGCGGCGATTTCATAGAGGTTGCTGGCACCCTCGAACGACGCGGCGGTGAGTATGTGGATGGCGGCGCGGTCGCCTGTGGTGAGCGCGTCGGCGAGCGCGTAAACGCGGGCGTGTTCCTCGAGGATGAAGCGGCATCGTTTGGCGACGATGGCCGGCAGTTCGTGTTCGCGGGCCGCGAATTGCGCCAGTGTCACCTCGCGCAGCGCGGACGCACCTAACAAGCGGGCACCTTCCTCGCACTGGGCGCGGCGCTCGCCATATTCGGAACCGGCGAGTTGGCGTTTCGACTTGGTGTCGCAGATCACGATGCTGATGCCATCGGCGATGGCCACCGCCTTGCTCGATAGATCGCGGCAATCGAGGATCAAGGCGCAGCCTTCCTGTCCCATGCACGAGGTGAATTGGTCGAGGATGCCGCAGTTGACGCCGACGTAGCGGTTTTCCGCGCGCTGGCATAACAACGCCTTTTGCAGGGGTGCCAGATTCCACCCGCCGAGCGTCTCGAACACAGTCGCCGCCGCACATTCCAGCGCGGCGGAGGAACTCAGTCCGCTGCTCAACGGCACCGTACTGTGAATCGCGCCGTCGAAGCCTTCTAACAGCATGCCCTCCTCCTTCAATGCCTCCGCCACCCCGTGGACATAATCGATCCACGATTGGTCGGCATTCTTGTTAGATGAGTCAAGGGAAAACGAGGCGTCGGCATTCAGGTTGAGCGAGTGCAGGTTGACCGTGCGCGTGTGATTCGCGCGCGCGGCGATCCATGTGTCGCGGCCGATCGGCAGGGTGAGCACGGCGCCGAGGTTGTAGTCGGTATGGCTGCCCATCAGATCGACGCGCCCTGGCGCGCGGCACCAGAATTGCGGCAGCTTGCCGAAACGTTTTTGGAAGACCTGGGCGATGGCATCCTGGCGTTGATGTGCGGGAATCATATTTTTGTTAGGGTGGATTTCGGGAAAGCTTCCAGCATGGCGGCGACATTTTCCGGCGGGATGTCCGATTGCATGCGGTGTGACGGGCCGAGGATCAGGCCGGTGCCATCGGGCGCGAGGTCGCGCATGCACGCTGCGGTGGCCGCGCGGACTTCCGCTGCGGAAACCTTGGGCAACACGGCTTGGGTGGAGATGCCGCCGTAGAAACTCAGATGTTTGCCTAACTCGCGATGCAGGCGCCCGTGATCCAACACCTCGGGCTGCACCGGGTTCAAACATGTTAGGCCAATCTCCACCAGATCGGGCAGGATCGGCCAGATATCGCCGTCGGAATGCAGGATGACCGGCAGGCCGGCCTCACGGAACACCGCGAACATCCGGGCCAACCGGGGTTTGATCATGTCCCGCCACAGCACGGGTGAAAACAAGGTGCTTTTCTGCGCACCGTAGTCATCGCCGAAATAACCGCCATCCACCCCGAGCGCAACGAAACGCCTGGCCAGCGCGATTTGAATGACGGCAATCCTCTCTAACAAATCAGCGGACCACCCGGGTTCGCTCACCATGTCCATCAGGAATTCATCGAAGCCGCGCAGCGACCATGCCCGTTCGAACAACGCAAAGCCGAAGTTGGGCACCACGAAATGCCGGCCGGCATCAGCGGTGATCGTTGCAGCCGCCTTGTCTAACAACGAAGGCGCGGCCGGGTCCGGCCACGGATAGGCCTCGAACTCTTCCCAGTTCGCGATTGGACCTTGATGTTCGTCAACAAAGTTCCGTCCCCCCTGCCGCCGCAGGTCCGCCGTGTCTTCAG
>JAPLUJ010000608.1 GCA_026397695.1 Verrucomicrobiota bacterium
ACCATTCCCAGGCACCGATCGCGATGCCCACCGCGAACCCGCTGCCGGCGAGCGCGACGAAGTGCTCCGCCGAGATATTGGCGGCAAAGAGCGAAGCGCCAATCATGGGCCAGCGTAGCGAGCGGCCCGCGAGAAAGTAGGATTCGCTGTTAGCCGGCTTGCGGCCGACGAGGAATCCCACGAAAAGAATCACGGCGGCATAAACCGCCACGATGGTCCAGTCGATGCCCGTGAGAGTGATGGTGGGCTGGGCACTGGCTATCGCACTGGCGAGGAATAGAGATGGCTGCATCTGGAAAGACGAAAGGTTAATGGAGTGCTATTTTGAAGTTACAAACTCGGTCGGGCGGTGTTTCGGTGAAGAAGCAATCCTTGCCGCCGAGAATACCCAACCGCTCCGCAGGGTCGAGGAAATCTTTTGGGGAACTATTGAGTGAAGTGGCAAGCGAAGTGACGCGTTATGTCAAACGTCCCCTGACCTGAATGATTTGACAATCGCATGTTGCAACGATCACTGGTCGCAGTAAAATGCACCATGCAACATTCCCGCCAAGCAGCCTGCCGCGGCGGTACCATGCGCCTGCTTGAACTGTTGCTCATCGTGCTCGCCACCAACTCTTTGGCCACCGCCGAGCCCGCTTGGCAGAAAGATCTCACCTCACCCGCTGCTGGTGACCATCCGCCGCTCGCACCGTGCCTGTTGGATTTCCAGGTGACTTGGAATGGCATCCTCGACTCCGGCAAACTGCGCATGGAATTCGCCCCTCGCGATGCCAAAAAACCGGCGGCCTATGTCGTACGCTCGTCCGCCACCAGCATTGGCCTCGCCGCCGGCCTCTTCCCCTATCAAAGCAACTTCTGGTCCGAACTCGATCCCGCCTCGTTCAAGCCGCTGGTTTTCAAAGCCGAGGAAACCGACCGCAAGGAAACCACCACCAGCAGAACCCGCCACTTCACCGACCGCGTGGAATTCCAGGAAACCACCCAATCCCTCGCCACCAGTGCCACAACCCAAAAGAACCGCGTCTTCAAGTTCTCCCCGGTCTTTGACATCTTCTCCGCCATGCTGCATATCCGCAGTCAGAAACTCGATGACGGCGATTCTATCAAACTCGTCGTTCATCCCTTCGGCACCCCCTATCTGCTCCATGCCGACGTCCGCGCCCACGAACTCCACCTCGACCGCAAAACCATCCGCCTCAGCGTCGGCATGCGCAAAATCGACCGTAACACCCTCGACTTGCTCCCCTATAAAAAAATGAAAAAAGACGCCACCATCTGGCTCAGCGACGACGCCGAGCGCATCCCGGTGGAATTGCGTGCGGCGGTCTTTATCGGCGACATCCGCGTCACGCTAACGGGCCATCAGAAACTGTGAGCGGTGGTTTGCTAAAGCGAATAAATGGCGGAGGAAAAGCGGCATTTTTTCCACACCCGCAGCGAAGATCGCCAACAGCAAATTCAACTGGGATTACGGCATGCATGCGCTCGCTGCGAATCCTCTGGGCATTCTCTTTCGGGGTGCTGGCCGTTTCGCTTTGACGAAGCGGCAGGTTGCGCGTAAAACAGCGCATCCTTAAACCATGAAATGTCCGCGATGTGTCCAGCGAATCCACCGAGCGGCGGCAGCGTGCCCGCATTGCGGATTTTCGATCGTTGATGCGGACGCCAGGTTTGGTGGGGCGGAAGTGAGGTTGAGCCGTTTGACGGACAACGCGGGGATTCTGAGACGCGGTGAGCGCGAGTTGTTGGAAGTGGCGATGGAACGGATCTCGCGGCGTTGTCCGCAGGTATTCGTGGCGGTTTACACGGGGGCATTGGGAGAAGTGGCGAACATCCGGCAGTTCGGCTTCTGGCTGTTGAATCGGGCGACGTTTGAGGATGTTCCGGAGGACAAGCCGAATGCCGCCGGCGTTTTGATCACGATTGATCCGGAATCGAAGGCGGCCGGCATGGCGTTCGGTTATTTATTAGATCCATTTTTGGAGGAGGCGGATACGTTTGAGTGTTTGTCGCGTGGACACGCCTATTGGTTGGAGCAGCGCTATGTGGAGGGATTGGTTAGAGTGCTCGCCCATTTGGAAGTCATTCTGTGCAAGCGCAGCCGTCAGGCACGCCGGGATCCGGACCATTACCAACGCAAGGTGCAGCCGCCCGTGATCAAGGGGGATGCGGTGGAAAGGCTGCGATCCGGGCACCGGAACCCACCTGTTTGTCTAGTCCTCGGTCTTCTTGCTCCAAGTCTTCTGGCTGTTTTGTTAGCGGGGGTGGTGTCCGGGGAGGTAGAGCCGGAGCTACCGGTTTGGCGCGCGGGGGAACGCGCCCGGTGGGAGGCAGGAGGATCGCTCCCTGCCGCTGAACCGCGGCAGCCAGCCACGGACGCTCTGGACATGGCCCAACCACCTGCGGAGGAAATCGCCGGCAACGGGACATCATCGAATGAGGTTCCCGAGAAGTATTGGCCGGCCTATTTTGAAGAACGTCCCCGGGAGTTTCTGGTGGACCCACAGGGTTTGTTGAGTGCCGTGGAATTCCGTGATCGTCTGGGTTTTTTGAAATATCATGCGGGTGATTCAGCGATCGATTTGTTTGTTTACGTGTTCAAAGGCGAGCAGGAGATTCCTGGTGCGGTGCGCGAGGAGGAATCGATCGAGCGGTTTTTCCCGGACGGGCGGCTGGCGGTGATGGTGTATTATTATCTGGGCGTGCCGCAGCGGTCGGTGATGTATCTGAGTCCGTCTTTGGCCGACGTGGTGCCGGCCTCCGAGCGGCTCCGCGCTTTGGAGAGTTCCGTCATGCAAGCGGTCGGGAAAGTGGATGCGTCCGGCCAGTTCGAGGCTTTTCTCGTCCAGATGTCGACCCGGATCTATCGGATGGAACGGATGTTAGGAGGCGGGGTTGCGGCGGATGCTGAAACTCCGGTGCCGATGTTACCGGCCAAAGCGCGGGATAAAAAATCCGTTATTTTGAAAAAGTTGCAGCCGGTGCTTGCGAGCGCGAGGCACTTCACGGTTCCTGTGGCGGTGTTGGTCGGGGCGCTGGTGGTGGCCTTGGGCATGAATTCATGGTTGCGGAAGCGGGCGCTCTATCGGTTTCCCGAGTTGCAGGTCGAACCACGGCTTGGCGGTACCCATGCCGCCGGGGTGGGTGCCGTGATTTCATTCGCCAGCGCGGCGCTGTCTCCGGCGTCCCAGCGCGACCAAGGGCCGGATTATCTGCGCCGGGCGTGAGGCGGACTTATAGAATCCTATAAGTCCTATAAGTCCTATAAGACCTATAAGACCTATAAGACCTGTGGGGATTATTCCTGGCTGGGGCTCCAATCTTCGGAGGCGGCGGCGGCGAGGTTGAACGCCTGCTCGAGACCCACCATCTCGCTGGACGGACGGAGGCTTTCGAAACTGGCGCTTTCCTTCTTGAGCTGCTCTTCGGAGTAACCGACGGCTTTGATAGAGAGGCCGATGCGACGCTCGACTTTGTCCACCTTGATGACGCGGGCTTCGATCTCGTCGCCCACCTTGATGATGTCCTTGACCTTTTCCACATGCTCTTCGCTGAGTTGCGAGATGTGGATGAGGCCGTCGATTTCACCGTCGAGGCTAACAAATGCGCCGAACGAGGCAATCTTGGCTACCGTGCCTTTGACGAGGTCGCCGACTTTGAAGCGGCTGTCGATGAGGCTCCACGGATCGCTCTCGGTTTGTTTGATGCCGAGCGAAACGCGTTGGTTGGCCTTGTCGATGGCGAGCACGACGGCTTCCACATCTTCGTTCTTTTTGAGGATTTCCGACGGGTGGTTGATTTTGCGGGTCCACGACATGTCGGAGACGTGAATCATGCCGTCGATGCCTTCTTCGAGTTCCACGAACACGCCGTAGGCGGTGAGGTTGCGCACCGGGCCCTTGATGGTGGCACCGATCGGATAGCGGAGTTCGATTTCGTCCCATGGGTTTGATTCGAGTTGGCGCACGCCGAGGGAGATCTTCTGCTCCTCGATGCTGATGCCCAGGACGACCGCGTGGATTTCCTGGCCGATTTCCAGCACGTCGCTCGGGCGGGTGATGCGTTTGACCCAAGACAGTTCCGAGACGTGGACGAGGCCTTCGACGCCGCGTTCGATTTCGACGAACGCGCCGTAGGGCAGGAGTTTGGTGACGCGGCCTTTGACATGGTGGCCGATCGGGTATTTGCGCTCGATGTCCTCCCACGGGTTTTCGGACATTTGTTTGAGGCCTAACGAAACCCGTTCTTTTTCGCGGTCCACGTCAAGGATGACGACATCCACGGCTTGTCCGATATGCAGGATTTCCGAAGGATGGTTGATGCGGCCCCATGACATGTCGGTGATGTGCAGCAGGCCGTCCATTCCTTCCAGGTCGACGAAAGCGCCGAAGTCGGTGATGTTTTTGATCGTGCCGACCACCTTGTCGCCGATCTTGACGGTTTGGAGGAATTGCTGGCGCAGTTCGGAGCGTTCGGCTTCGATGACTTCGCGGCGGGATAGCACGATGTTTTTGCGCTCGTCGTTGACCTTGACGATTTTGAATTCGTACACGTTGCCGACGTATTCGCTGAGATCCTTGGGCGGGATGATGTCCACTTGTGAGCCGGGCAGGAAGGCTTCGACGCCGACATTGACGGTGAGGCCGCCTTTGACGACCGCTTTGACCTTGCCGCGGACGAGACCGCCGTCTTGGAACACCTTGACGATCTTTTCCCAGTTCTGTTTGTGGGCAGCCTTTTCTTTCGAAAGCATGACCATGCCCTCGTCGTTTTCCAACTTCTCGAGCAGCACTTCGATCTCGTCGCCGATTTCTATTTCATCGTCCTCGAATTCGTTAGACGGGATCGCGCCCTCGGATTTGTAGCCGATATCGACGAGCACGACTTGGGGACGGATTTCGAGAATCGTGCCCTTGACGATCGAACCTTCGCGGAATTCGCGGAATTTCGAGTCGATGAGGTCGTTAAGTTCCTGATTGGTGGGTTCCGCGCATGCGTAAGCCATGGTATTTGTTTGGTTTGGGGTTGTGTTGTGTGTTGGTTCGTTTTCCTTTTAAAATCGCCCCGAAATGGCATTCCCGCAGGCACCGGGGCTCCAACCGCCTGCGGGAGAAAGAAAAACGGACGCCGAGACTAGGCCCCGCAAACCCCATGGCAAGGCCAAAGCGAAAAAAATGTCGGGTCGGCTATTGAAGTCGCAGCAATGCCGAGGGCGCGGGTCGGGCCGGGAGGGGTGCAGATCCGGACTTGCATTCAAGGCGGGTTGATCCATGTTCCGCGTTTCTCATGAAACACACATTCCTGATTCCCATCGTCTGCGTGGCCATGCTCGATCACGGGCACGCGCAAAACACGGCTCCAGCCGCCTTTGAGCAGGGGGTGTCGCTCAACTCGTCCGAGTTGTTACCCGCCGCCTTGCTGCAAGGACCCTCATATCGCGTCCGCAACCAGGTTGTCACTGACGGCTACATGGCACACTTCGAAATC
>JAPLUJ010000657.1 GCA_026397695.1 Verrucomicrobiota bacterium
CAAAAAACAAGGGTCCGCCTTTATGGTGGATCCAACTATCGATCATGTGCGGTCCAACGTGGACACAGAGCAAGCCAATGACCAGTACCCGCATGGCGTTGCGGAGGATTCCCAGTGGAATCACCATCGCCACCAGCAGGCCCCGGTGCCATGATGACGAAAGAAACATATAGGAGGCGATCAGGCTGGTGATGAACAGCACCACGGTGGAGCGAATCCCGCTGCAATTGCGGGCCACCTCGAGCGTCGTGCCCGGCAGTTCCATCACCTGCCCGCTGCGGAAGACCGGTGTCCCTGTCCATTGGAAGAACCAGTGAACGACCTCGGCTGATGCCCGCATCAGGAAGTTTTCCAAACTCACCACGATGACATCGGGCAGCGGTACCATGAACACCAGCAGTGCAAAGGGAAAAAATAACAAGCGCATCCACGATGTTCCGAGAAACGCAAAACCGCCAGCCACCAGCAACAGCGCATAGCAGGCGGCCGCCCGGGTCATCGCGTCGTTTTGGCTCAAAGCCGCCGCACCGGCCAATGCGGGTCCGCAAAACACTGCGGCAGCGGCCACCACGAAGATCAAGGCGCCCACCACGGCTCCGCCAACGGAACCACGCCGGTCCCGTGGCAGTGAGTCCCGCTTGAGCGATGCCAGATAGATGCAAACAAGAGGAATCAGCAGAATGTGCGAGTGGAGTTCCTCTTTCAGCGCGTAACGGACCAACGCCACCAGTGGCTCGAGGCATGCCACGGACAGGATCCCCACATATAGGAAATAGCCGATCAACCTGCGGTCCAACCACCAAGCCGATGCCTTATCAACGTTGGCAGGTCCGAGGGCAACCTCAGGTTCTGGTGTTATGCTTTCTTTTTTCATGGGTCAATAAGGGTGAGTGATCTTAAATTTTGAATTTTGGATGTGGGCTTGCCTGATGCCTGAGGCTCATTTTCAAACTCACCTCATCAGGAATCTTATCCGTGTTCATCCGTGATATTTGCCCAAATATTTGAATGCATCGTGTTGGGCTATCTCCGGCTACGCCTCCGGTTGTGGTTAAAAAAATCAGGAATCGACAATCGCCAATCAAATCCCAAACTGCTCATGCCTTCCACACCTTGCCCGATTCCGCCGCGATGCCCTGCATCGCGTTGCGCGTATCGACGATGCAGCGTGCCCACTGCCCGAGTTGAGCGTAGTCAATGCAGGCGTGTGCGGTGCTGATGAGGATCAAATCGAACGAACTGACCGTCGCCTCATCCCATACCACGGATTTCGTTCCCGCCCAGTCACTATGCTCGCGCGAGGGCCTGATCACCGGCACATAGGGGTCGTAATAACTCACCTCGGCACCGCGCTCCTTCAGCAGTTCCAGCAGCTTATAACTCGGCGACTCCCGGTCATCGTCCACGTTCGGCTTGTAGGCCATGCCGACAACCAGCACGCGCGATCCGTTGACCGACTTGCGTGCCGCATTGAGAGCCTCGCCCACACGCCCGATCACATGCTTCGGCATTGATGTGTTCACCTCTCCGGCCAGTTCGATGAAGCGGGTCGTTTGTTCATACTCGCGCGCCTTCCAGGTCAGGTAAAACGGATCGATCGGGATGCAGTGTCCGCCCAAGCCCGGTCCCGGATAGAATGCCATGAATCCGAACGGCTTCGTTTTGGCCGCCTCGATCACCTCCCAGACGTCGATACCCATCGCCGCATAAACCAGCTTCAATTCATTGACGAGTGCGATGTTCACACTACGAAAGATATTCTCTAGCAGCTTGGTGGCCTCGGCCGTCCGGCACGATGACACCGGCACCAACCGTTGGATCGCCATGCCATATATGTCCATCGCCTTCTTCAGGCAGGCAGGAGTATAGCCGCCGATGACCTTCGGAATGTTCGCCACGACGCTCTGCGGGTTGCCCGGATCCTCGCGCTCCGGCGAAAACGCCAGGTGGAAATCCTCGCCCGCCACCAGTCCCGAGCCTTTCTCAATCACTGCCCGCAGATTCTCGTCGGTGGTCCCCGGATAGGTCGTGGACTCCAGCACCACCACCGTTCCCTTCTTTATATAAGGGGCGATCGCATCCCCTGATTTCAGGACATAGGAAATATCGGGCTCACGGTTCGTGTTCAGCGGGGTCGGAACACAAATGATCACCGCCTCAACCTCCGCCACCCGGGAAAAATCCGTCGAGGCGGAAAACATCCCCTCGCCTACCAGCTTGGCAATCTCCTCGTCCGGAATGTGATGGATATAACTCCGCCCGGCGTGGATCGCATCGACCTTGGCGGCATCAACATCAAGGCCGAGCACCTCAACTCCCGAGCGGGCAAACTGCAGGGACAGTGGAAGACCTACGTAACCTAGTCCAATAATTGCTGTTTTCATAGAGATAATACTTAATTCGTGAATGAGGAATACAGGAAAGAATTTGAGTGGCAAGCCACAGGGAACATACGGGTGCTCAAGTGGGGCACGGGCGGCCCGTTAGTTTTCTCCCTAAAGAGTGGCACGGGCGGCGCGCCCGTGATCTTCATTGGCAAACGGGCGAGCCGCCCAATCCTGTTCAATTAAGAAATTCGAACCGCAGATGGACGCAGATGAACACAGATAAAA
>JAPLUJ010000078.1 GCA_026397695.1 Verrucomicrobiota bacterium
CGCGGGCCTGCCCCAACAGGTGCACGCCCGCAAGATGGCCGTAAGCCAATCGACAGTGATCGACATTCTGCGCGGACAACGGCGTCTCGACATGATCGAGTGGATCTCATTCTGCAAAGTGAGTTCTTCAAGCAGAGTTGAAGGGATTGGAGCAGTCAAACGCTTGTTCGTGGATACGGCTTGCATTAAGCTTCTTTCACAGCTTCAATGTCGGGCTGGCCGCCCATGGTCAATAACGCCACCATTCAATGGTGGGGTCATTTTAATACCCGACGGTCGCAGACCACCGCTACATAATAATCCATGTTCCGCCTGTTATTGTTCATTTCCTTGTTTCCGATAGTCATCGCGCTGGCCGCCCGCTGGTGGTTCGGAGTGCGGGTGTTAGCTTGCGACGGCGGCCGCCCGTGTCGCTGCGATCTCGCCCGCTGGCTCCCCTCGCCCGGCGATACCGCAGTGGTCCACCGCGCCGAGGAATCAGCCGGTGAGTTCGGCCGTCAATTGCGCCTCAAGGCCCTCGACGAGTGGCACGCGCAGGACCAGAAAGCCGCCGCCGCCCGCGAAGGCACCCGGCGATTCGGTGCCGCCGTGCCACCGCTCAGCGGGGCCGTCGCGGTGTTCGCCGTGCTGGTGGGCAAAATCCCCGTCATGGGAGCCATCGCTATTTTGTTAGGAGCGATTGCCCTGGCTGCGGTTTTCGGCTTGCTTTCGCTGCCATCAGAACTCAGTGCGATCGCCCGCGCCGCCCGCAATGTCCGCGATGGCAAAAACTTCCCGAACCGTGACGACGAGGAGGCCGTGATTCGTTGTGCCATCGCCCACGCCTGGGACGCATCCGTGCCACCCATCCTGCGCTGGATCCACCGGTGATCGCAGAATCCCGCTTGCCCCGGCCGCGAGATGCGCTTAAAATCCGCTCCCATGCTAAATCGGATTGCACACACTCTGCGGATGCCCGTGGCCGGCTTGGCGGGCGCGCTGGGTCTGTGGCTGGCGATGCCGACGCGCGGGCAGGCACCGCCACCGGTGTCCTCCGCGCAATTCGATCCGTCCGACGTCTATTTTCAAGGATACCTGGCGACGCGGGCCGCAGAGGAGTTGGAAGCCAAAGGAGATTTCATCGGGGCCTTGAAAAAACTGCAAAAAGCGAACGAGTTATTCGGCGCGGTTCGTCAGTATTATCCCGCATGGAAAGCGGCCATGGTGGGCGGTCGCATGGAAAAAACCACCGAGACAGTGGCACGCGTGCGCCAACTGGCCGACGCGCAACTTAAGAAAAACCAGAACGCCGTGGCGGAGTTGGAGGGCGGTGTCAAGAAGCCCGGCCGCTTGATAGATCCGGAGACGGATGCCGTGTCGCCACCGCCCGGAATCCTCGATGTGGACCCGCTGCCCAAGCGTCGCCTCGCCGAGGCGCAGGCCGAAGTGAAACGACTCCGCGAACTGGCGGCGGACGCCAGCGATTTGCCGCGGCAAAACGACCTGTTGAAATCCCAGCTCCGTGCTGCTGAAACCAATGTCGAGTCGCTCCGCGCCCGTCTGGCGGCGGCACCGATGGAGAAGGAAATGAAGGCGCTCAACCAGCGCATCGAAACGCTCGAACAAGAACGCGCCGCAATGGCCATGGCCCTCACCCAAAGCCGCGGCGCCCACACCGAAGCCCTGAGCCGCATCGCCACCCTGGAGGCGGATCTGAAAGTGATGCAACAAAAACACGCCGACCTCGACCGCGATCTCAAGGCCGAACGGAAAGTCGCCAACTCGGTGGTCGCCGGACAACGCCGCCAACTCGAAGCCCTCGAAAAAGAACTCAAACAAAAGGACCTCGAACTCGGCAAGGCCAATGAGCGCGTCAGCGGATTGATCCACGAATTGCAGGAAAGCCGCGAGACCTTCGCCCAACTCCGCACCGAACGTGATTCCCTGTTGCAGGAACGCGATCAGATGGCCGCCATCCTCAAACTCAATGAAGCGGGACGCATCCAGGACCTGATCGAACAAAACATGGCACTCGCGAAAAACCTGCGCGAAGCTAACGAAAAAGTGAACCGCCTCAATCGCGAGAGCAACGCCGACAAGGATGCCACCACCGCCGCCCTGCGCGACCTCGCCATCGCCAAATCCCAAATCAACCGCCTCCACCAAGATAAACGCGAACAGGACCAACGCCTCGCGGAATTGGAAAGCCGCCTCAAAAACGAGGAACTCGCTCTATCTAAAAACCAAACCAACGCCGATGCGGCCGAAGTGGAAGTCCTGCGCGATATCATCAAACGCCAACTCCGCGTCCAGGAACGCCGCCGCCAGGCACGCGATCTGTTAGTCGAGGCGGCCCGGGAACTCGGCTCCAAGGACGAACGCCTCGCCAAGGCCATCGAGCTTTTCGACACCCAGGAAATCGCGCTTTCACCCGAAGAACAAAAACTCATCGCCAACAACCAGGTGGACGGCGAGTTTGTTTCACCCTTCGCGAGAGACCGCGTCACCGTCGGCATGGCCACGGCCGAACTTAACCGCGACATCGCCGTGTTCGAGCGCACCGCCGAGAAATCATTCGTCGCCGGCCGCCTGCTGCCCACCCGCGAACTCTATCAGATGATCCTCGAACAACACCCGGGACATACGCCGTCACTCTGCAAACTGGGGGTCGTCCATCTGCGGCTTGACGAACCGACCGCTGCGGTGGACACCTTCCGCCGTGCCGTCGAGTTGGATACAAGTAACCCGTATGCCCACCGGATGCTCGGGTTTTCGCTGATGAAACTCGGCGATCTGCCGGCTGCGGAACAAGCGGTCCGCCGCTCCGTGGATCTCGCGCCCAACGATGCGAAAAGCCAGATGTTGCTGGCCACCCTGTGCTACCGCTTGGGCCGATCGGGTGAGGCGGAGTCCTACTTCAAGGCCGCCATCACCGCTGATCCGGTGTTGAGCGAGCCGTATTACAATCTCGCGCTGCTCTGTTCGCGTGACCGGCGGTTTGAAGACGCGATGAATTACTATCAACAAGCCCTTGAACGCGGTGCCGTGCCGGATCCCGCACTCGAGGAACGCCTCGCCAAACCGTGAATCTCTCCCGCTCCATCTGGTGTCTGCTGGCCTTGCTGCCGGTTGCCTGCGCCTCGCATGACGATGCCAACAAGCCCGCCGCGTCCGATACCCATAAGCCATTGAGCCAGCGGCTGGAGGAAAAAAACGGCTATAAACAGGATGCCAAGGGCAACTGGGTGCCCCGAAACGACAAACGCAGCTCGTTCGAAACACAGAAAAAATCCCCTCACTTCCAGGGCGACTATCAGAAGAAGAACTATCAGACCAACGCCTACGCGAAAAAATCCTGGTGGGGCGACAAGGAATACGGCCGCACCCCATACTCCGGCAACACCGACGCCAGCCGCTTCAAAAAATCCTCACCCCTCACCGGTCAAGGCGCGCGCGAAAGCGGCACCGCCGCCGCCATTCCGGACCCCTATCAGACTGGCACCTATGCCACCCACGCCGCCCGCGAGGCGGGCCGCAGCAACCTCGCCAAACCCTCTGACACCCAAACCGATATCCGGCGCAGGGTGTATAAGGAACCGGAAATCATCGATTGGAAGGAACAACGCTCGCTCAGTATGGAGCAATCGAAGGGAATTCTGGGTCACTGACCAGTTCGATATCGGCGACCGCCTGTTCGAGTGAGTCCATTAACAGTTTTTTCAGCGGTTCCCAGCGCCACGGGCGGCCTTCAAGGAAAAACGACTGCGACACACTCAGCCGGATCTGCGCATACTGGGCCGCCGGGAATTCCAATGACAAGGCGGTCCCCAGCGGCACGCTGGCCGCATTCCGAACGTGGTGGACATCAAGCTCGCCAGTTTTCAGCCGCGCCTGCCAGGCCTTGGCGATTCTTTGCGCGAGCACCCCGCCTTTCGGGGTTTTGAGTGTTATCCAGCCGTCCATCGCCGGGTCGGTATGGACCATCACATGCAGCACTGCCGCATGCCGCCGCAGATCCTCCGCGATCCTCTGGACGAGCAGCGTCCGGTAAGGCCGTTCGTGGCGATCCACGATCTTGAGCCGCGTGGCCTCGGGCAGTTTCAGCGAAAACCTGCTCCAGCGTTTGTCGCCGGCCTTTTCGAAATCCATCAACAAGCGTGTCACATCACCATGCAGCAACGGGGTGCGGTATCTCATGGCAAACGCCTGTGCCAGATTCAGCGACCCGGGCTCCCAGCCTTCAGCGGACGCCACTTCCTCCTCCGACCCGCGGAAGATCTCCCGATACGCCTCCGGCACCGCGCACGTCGCATTCTCACAACTGAAAAGATACGCTGTCATGCGTTCGAATTTCCCTCAAAACGCCAGAACCTTGCCAGCTTTTTGCGCGAACGCAATCCCTCATCGCCTAAAATGCGGACCAACAGGAAAACGAGGGGAAACGGACACGCTCGGCGAGCCGGGCTTTCACACCCGAAGAAGTTCCTGATCATGAGCCATGATTCACCATCGCAATCAGAGTTGAAAGACCGGCCCATTCAGGTTAGCATGCCCGGCATGAACACCCATCGACCTGCTTTGTTTTGTCAGCTCGCCTTGGTTTTGGCGGCATTCTTCATGAACTCCTTGCCCGGCAACGCCGCAAACCCTGCCAATCCAAATAACCAGAACCTCCCGTTCACCAAAAAAGGCAAGGCTGCGGAGCTTCCCGTCGTCACAAATGTCACCGCATCGAGCGTCACGGTGGACGGTCGTACCTATGAGGTGAGCGAATCCACCGTCGTGATTGTCAATGGCGAAAAGGCCACCCTTGGCGATTTGAAAGCCGGCATGCAGGTCTCGGTTGCCGGATCGCCGAAGAAATTCGGGAAAACCCGCAACGACACGATTTTCAAGGCGACCCGCATCATCGCCCGCACGGACAACCAACTCGCCGCAAAGGCTGCGGAATTCAACAAAAAAGCCGAGGAACAGGCCAGAAATGCCAGAAACAACAATCGTTGATCGGGGAAACTCCCACCCCGGGTTCTAACATAAGGAGCAGACATGTCCCGAACCGCTGTCTTTGCCGCCATTATTCTCACCATTTTCCGCGTGTCGCTTCTGGCTGAACCAGGAGAACATCGGCTTTGATTCGTTTTCACAACCGTTATCGTCCCGTCGCCATTTCAACCATCTGCTTCAAAGCCGGCAAGAAAAACGCGGTTTCGATGGCGAAAATGGCCCGCCAAAATTATGGACACACCGAAGAAATCGAATAATTGAAACAATCACCGTTACCATGAATCAAAAAAGTACTGCAATAGCGTTGATGGCCATGTTTACCGTATGCGTGACGTTCACCGTAGTCGCATACAGTGCGCCCCAAGCATCACGTGAGACGGCACCTCCACCACGAACCCCGGCGGACGAGCTTGCCATGTGGCAGAAGGACTTCAAGGATCCGCCCCTGGCGTTAAAGACCACTCCGCTCTGGGCTCTGAATGGCAGGCTGACGAGAGAAGAAACAGCTTCTCAGCTAAAGGCGTCGAGAGACATCAGCGGATTTGCCGGGGTGGCAGTGATGCCGATAACCAACACGGACCCGAAATATCTGACAGAAGGTTACTTCGCGCGATATGCTGATATTCTCGATATCAGCAAAGAGCTTGGGATGAGTGTCATCCTCTACGACGACGTCGATTTTCCAACCGGCACGGCGGGTGGTCGGATGAAGGCGCAGTTCCCGGCCGATATCGCGTCGCGTCTTGATAAATCGGAATCAAATGTAACGGGGCCGCAGGCTTGGAAGATGACGTTGCCCCCGGGTATCTTTATGGGCGCGGTTGCCATGAATACCAAAAGTCTGGAACGGCGCGATCTCAGCGAGCATCTTGCGGACGGAAGCCTCGCGTGGCAGGTTCCGGTCGGCGAATGGAAGATCATGATTTTCACCTGCGTGCGCCATGGTGAACACGTGGACTACCTCAATCCCGATTCGGTTGATAGGTTCTGCACCTTGACCTATGACCAGTACTACAAGCGCTTTGCGAGCCACTTTGGCTCCACGATAACCATGAACTTCTTCGATGATATGCCAGGAAGGCCAATGAGGCGGGAGGCGCGTCTTACTTTGTCCCGTCGCTGATCGATAATGGATCGGCTCTGGCTGCCGCGTTACAGGATGCAATGCCGGTGGCCGACGTGCGGTTTGGCCCGGGAACTCCGCTTTTCAAGCATCTGCCTCAAAGTGGAAGCAGCCCTCCAAAGATGGGGAAACATGGCGGGATGCTCTCCTATATCCATAAGGTCAGGAACGACCGGAATATCTTCTACTTCGCTAACTCTACCGATGAAGCTGTGGAGGTCGATGTTGTTCTCCGCGGCAGGCTGACGCTGCAATCGTGGAACCCGGACGATGGGATCATAAGCGACGTGACAAGCAGCGCCGACAAGCAGAACGGGATGCACTGCACACTGGCGCGACTGAAACTTGGGCCGGTCCAGTCGGTGTTTTTTGTTGCAGTTCCTGCACAGTAGTGGTTTGTGAGGTTCACGGTCCCCGTGGAAAACCCCGGTGCCTGTTGCCGATGACACACATCTTTTGTTAGTGGAGAGACCAACCATCATGAAAAGTAGCGCTATCAATTTACCCCTGTCTTCTGTGGTGGCCCTGTGGTTGGCGATGTGCGGGCATGCCCGGGTCGGGGCTGCGGAGCCTGCACCGGTGGGAGCGGTGCCCGCGAAGCCGCGCCCTAACATTCTTTTCGTCGCCATTGATGACCTCAACGCTTGGTCGAACCGTGGCAATGCGCCGATGCGCGTCTGGCTGGCCCGCGACGCGCGCACGGCCTGGCCCGCACCCGCCGCCACGCTGGCTTCCAGGGCGCGGATGACTTCCTCCACAAAAGTTCCATGGAGCAGACTGGATGCGCTGAATGACCAGATCCTGCCGCTTAATTCCAGTGACAAGGAAGTGGACCGTTTCGTCTGGAAGGACGACAGTGTCAAGACCGATGCGGACATCGCAACGCCAGACAATCCCGGCGGCAGCGCTGCGCAATGGGTGCAATACGATCTGGAGAAACCGGCGAAGATCTCCGCCATCGGCATCTATTGGGCGGAGGACCAGCGGGGGCGGGTTAAACTCCCGGAGTCATTCCGTGTGCTGGTGAAACAGGGCGGCGAGTGGAAGCCCGTTGCGGCGGAAATGCCCAAGCCGCAAGCAGACGCCATGAACCTCATTCGGTTTGCCCCGGTGGAGACTTCGTCCGTGCGGCTGGAAGTTTCCTCGCCACGCAAAAGCAATGCCGCTATTCTCGAATGGTCGGTGGAATAAAATCGGCCACTCCAAGGGGACCCCATGTGCAAATACTTACAGGTATTGATTATTGTAGGAGCAGCGCAGTTTCACGCAACTGAAGTTTCGGCTCAAGAGCCAAGGGAGATGGTAGGACATGTGGTCTGGCGACCGTTGCCCAGTGCGCCGGGGGGTGGGCTGTTTGCCGAACGACTCGCATTGTGGCGGAGCGGCCGCCTCTGGC
>JAPLUJ010000670.1 GCA_026397695.1 Verrucomicrobiota bacterium
AGATAAACATCATAATTGTTTCAATCGCACTTCTCTTTGGATGTGGTGTTGCCACGTATAAGGAGTCCGTTCAGATCGATCTTGGCTCTGGAGTGCTTCGGAAAGAGCGGAAGTCGTTATGGATGACTATCTATCGATCATCGCCCCAGCAGACGACGATATCCCAGGCACTTGGCGGATCGATTCAGCCCAGTAGATGGCTGACGATCTGGGAACAAGGGTTTTCGTTGCTTCCTCGCATAATATCCAAACCTAGCTATCCGCGCTATATGTTCTGGGTTGGCAGAATCGGCGAGGAATTCAGCAATCACAAGGTAGCCGCCATCACAGCAAAGATGACCTTGAATGAGCTCGAAAAGACAAATCCCGGCGTTTTGACGAGACATTTGGAAAGATTCTGGAATGAACTCGTAGATGAGTTTGACGATTCTTGGGACGATTCTGCAATCGAATCGGAGATTCCCCGCATCTGGCAGAAAGCAACCATCAACAAGCCGCGGCATGCAACCAGCCGCCCTGTTTCGGAGATTCCACCAATGACCAATGACCAATCAAGATAGGAGATCGAGGATCGTGGATCGAAGATCGAAGAGCATCCACAATCCACTATCCCCAATCCACAATCTCTTCTTCCTCTTCACCCATGACCTCTTCTTCCGCATTCCTTGGCGTGCTTGGCGCCTTGGCGGTTAGAAATTCTTCTCTTCCTCTTCAATCCACGATTCACAATCCACAATCCACAGTCCACAATCCTCAATCCACAATCGCGGTTTCATTCGTGACTTTCCCGGACCGTGACACAGCGCAAGTCCCGGGCGGGTGATCGGATGGATTGCCAGGGCGGAACGGCACACGGTTACAGCTTGCGGATGGAAACCACAGCTCTCCATCAGGGTGCGGTGTTAGTCCTCCACGGCCTTGGCACAGCGGCGGAAGTGATGGCCGTAGATGGCCAGTTTGACGGCCATTTGCAGCAGTCGCGGGCGGCGGAACAAGGTCCACACCAGCAAGCGCCAATATTGGAACCGTTCACGACCAATGACCCCGAGGCCCACCGCAGAGCGAAGGAATGCGGCGAGGTTTTTGAGACTGAAGGACGATGGCACTTTGGGCGGATGAAACTCGCGCAGGAAGGTACGCACGCGCCGGTAATACGGGCCCGGGGCGTAGATCGTGGCGATCAGGTTGCGGTAGCCGTCGCGCAAGGCCTGCACGTCCATGCGTGGCAGGAAATTGGTGGTGCCGTCGCTGTTGTTGCCACTGGACGGGCCTAGCAGACGTCCCTCGCGCTGCAGGCGCGCGAACAACTTGGTGCCCGGCAGCGCGGTGAGCATGCCGACCATCGCAGTGACGATGCCGCTGCTTTGGATGAACTCGAGCTGGCTGCGGAAAATCGCTAGAGTGTCGCAGTCGAAACCGACGATGAAGCCGCCCTGCACTTCCAGACCGGCCTGTTGCAGGCGCCGGATGTCACCTAACATATCGCGTCCGCGGTTCTGGCGTTTATTGCATTCCGCAAGGCCGGCTTCCACCGGGGTTTCGATGCCGATGAACACGGCGTCGAATCCCGCGCTGACGATTTGCCGGGTCAATGCCTCGTCGTCGGCCAGATTGATCGAGGCTTCGGTATAGAAGGAGAACCGTTGCCGGTGCGCGTGCTGCCAGGCGATGAGGGCCGGCAGCAAATCCTCGCGCAGTTTGCGTTTGTTGCCAATGAAGTTGTCATCGACGAAGAACACCGGCCCGCGCCAACCGGCGGCGGCCAGGGCGTCGAGTTCCGCCAGCACCTGCACCGCCGATTTGGTGCGGCTGCGGTGGCCGAACTTCGCGGTGACGTCGCAAAACTCGCAATCAAAAGGACAGCCGCGCGAATACTGGATACACATCGAGCCATAGCGTCGCAGGTCCGCCAACCGCCACAGCGGCACCGGCGTATCCAGCAATTCCGGCAGGGTCGTCGTGGTGTAGGTGCGCCGGGTTTTTCCTGCTAGAAAATCGCGCAGGAATTCCGGCAGTGTCACCTCCGCCTCGCCCAGCACGAAATAATCCACGTCGGCGAAATCCGCGTGTTCGCTGGTGAACAAGGGACCGCCGGCCACGATGGTCATACCCGCCGCCCGGCAACGTGTGATCAAGGCCCGCGCCGAGTCCCGTTGTGCGATCATCCCGCTCACGAACACCAGGTCAGCCCACGCCAGATCCGCCTCGCGCAACGGCGCAACATTCAAGTCGATCAAACGCGCTTCCCAATCGGCCGGCAACATCGCCGCCACGGTCAGCAAGCCGAGTGGCGGCAAAGCGGCACGCTTGCGCACGAATTTAAGCGCATGCTTGAAACTCCAGAAAGTATCCGGAAATTCCGGATACAGCAATAAAACCTTTTTCATCCATGCAGCATAACCCGTGTGCCGTCGGAATGCAAAAAAAGATTTGCGGGTGCCGGGTGGGAGCAGAACGATTGACTTCCCGTCCCGGAAGAACATCTCATGGCTCTCCTGTTGGCCGTATGAGCAAGCGCACGTGGATTCCTTTCCTGTGGATCATCGCGGCGATCGCGCGGGCGCATTGAGGGAAAACTCAAGCCAGGTTCGTGAAATCAGTGGTGGGAAATGCCGCTTCAGCCGGTTCCATTTTCGCATTTGGGTTTACTTTGCAGGTGGTGGTTTCGGCACCTGATCGACGAGTGTTGTGAGCAGCGGAGCCGTGCCGCCGGGTCTGATATGGACAATGAAAACCTGGCGGAATGCGTCGATATATTTCATCCTGCACTCATCGAATACCAGCCAGGAATCATTCTTTTTGTAGTAGAAGTTGGTCTGTGCCATGTTGTATGGGTTGAGTTTTCTGACCGCCGCCATACGGGTGATGATACCCGGCTTGCAGAGCAGCTTGTGCTCACCCGCCTCAACCGCCGTTTCGAACGGCACCAAGGCCAATATCCTGGATTCCCCCGGTGGAAACGCCGCGACTGAATCATCCATCAGGACCATGCGATAAGCAGGCTTGGAGTTCGCCGGGCCGGGTAAGATGATAACGATCACCCGCCGCATGTTTTTCGGGACGGCAATGCTCGCGGCGATGCTGGGTTCCGGATTTTTCGGATCCACCGCCGCAGTGTTGAAAAGGACCAACGATCCATTCACGGGAACCGTTGCTTGCGCTTTGCCGATTTCCTCGGGCACCAGGCACAATTTAACCACATTTCCTTTCACATCCTTCACATACAGCTCCGCCACGCCATGGGATGGATCATGCAGGAAAGCCCGCACACTCAGCGGTGCGGCGGACGGCTTCGCATCCTGAGCGTGCGCCAATGCGGACAACAGGAATGCGCAAATCAGATGCCGATAATTCCCAGTGATCACGTATCCATTAGATTTCCTCGCGTGACAGCCAGCGGAACGACACCAGTTTCACGCGGCGGCCGAATTTGGTGTTGATCACGGAGGAGGCTGTCACACCACCGGATGCGGGAGCGATGTCCGGCTCGAGATACTCGGGGATGCGTTGACAAACAGCCTCCGCATAAACGCGGATCAATCTATCACCGTTCTTCGACTCGCCGCAGACGCGGATGACGAAGGTGTCCGAGCGGACGGTTGCGGCGGGCTCCAGCACGCGCATCAGGTCGCCCTGGCAGATCCATCCGGGCGCACCCGCGGCGGGATTGCCGGTGACGACTGCCGGGGTTTTGAATCCGTAGAGGGTGGCATCCGCGATGTCGGCGGTTTGGATGGGAACTTGATTGGTGAACCTGTTGTTATTGATACCGGCCGCCTCGATCGCGGCCTCCAGCGCCCCGCGTTGGGTCAGCGCGCTGTTAGGTCCGATGCGGCGGTTCACGAATTCGGACAGCGAGAGGAACGGGCCGCGGGATTTCACCTCATCGACGATGCGGCGGGCGAGCGTGTCGAGTTCGCTATCCGTTAGCTGGCGGAAGCCGTTCCACCGGTTTTCCCGGCCCGCATCCGTGGCCTGATCGATGCCCGTATCGCTGGCCGTGGAATTGAGCAGGGACATCGGGAACAGGGGGGTGTTAGCCGAGGCCTGCTGGGTTTTCGCGCCATTGAGCAAGGACAGGATCGGGACGTTGCAGCCGCGCATGGATGCCAGTTTGGCCTTCCATGCATTCACGCTGGTGGAGTTCACGTTGAAGGGTCCGCGCACCATCTGATAGCACGCCGCATTCTGATAGGCGTCGTTTTTCGGCTTGCCCGCGGAATATAATTTTGCCGCCGCATCCTGTGCGGTGGTCCCCTCGGGCAGGCAGGGTTGGAAAGCCTGGGCGGCCAGGGTCCGGGTTCCGTCCATGAACCCGTTGAACACGTCGGCGGGCGGGGTGGTGCCATCGGTGGCGAAAGTCGAGAAGTAGAAGCCGTCATAAAGCGCGTGGTTCGCCAGCACCGAGTGGTCTAGCAGATTGTATCCATCCGGGCCTGCCTCCGAGACGCTGCCGGTGTTCATCAGCGGGGACGCCGTGGAATTTCCCACGGGTTGGACGAAACCCGGGGCGAAGGGCGATGCCAGTGCATTGGACCTGCGGAAATCCGCGATCGTCTGCAGCGGCCCGACGGGCAGTTCCAGATAGCTGCCGGATTTCGTGCCGAGATTGGTCGTGTTGCCGGTGAGGCATCTTGTCCTGTTAGCGGCGTCGCTTTGCAACAGGCCGTTCAGACTGCTCATGGTGACCGGCTCGAGGCTCAACTCGTACGCCAGGGTGCCCAATTTGCAGTTATGCAAATTCGCCATGGCGATCGGCAGCGCGGGATTGTTGAACAGGAACGGCTTGCCGGCAAAACGACCGTTGAGCAACGCGTTGCCCGCCACACTCGTGGTCGAGCGGACACCGGATTCGTTGACCCCTCCACTGGTCGTGCGGGCATAGGCGGAGAACAGTGCGAACGGCTTGCCGTTGGCGTGATTGCTGATCGGATCATTCCAGTCAACGAACGAATCCAAGCCGGTCGTATTATAGGTGAATGTTCTGAGCGTGTTTTGCAAATCCGTTAGTGATGGGTATTCGAAGCGGATGCCACCGTAGTCACGGGTGGTGCCGCCGATGCCGATTTTCACATTCACATCGAACGATGTGCTGCCACCCCTGGTGGGCACAGCCGGGCTGCTGATCACCTGAATGGCATTGCTCTGCGGATCCGCTCTGTTGCAATCCATGGTAGCTGTGCCATTGGGATCGATCCAGTCGAGATCCAGGCCGATGAACGGCCCGGTATATCCCGGCTTGGCCTTGATCGACCGACTGAGGGCATTGGCATAGTCGAAAAAATACGAGCCGCTTCCGTCCAATCCCTCCCCACCGTGGCCGAAGCATGCTTGTGGATCCAAATAGGGAGAGCAGAGGAGGGTTTGGCCGGGGCGCATGATGATCGGTCCGCTTTTGGCCTCGTTGCTTTCAGCATCCGCTGCAGCCTGATATGACGCATCCGTCCCCCAACTGGTTTTGCTTCTATCATAGTCGCTCCAATTCGCGATTTTCATCACGATCGGTTTTCTGATCATCCCCTCCGCAGCGAATGGGGCGTAGAGCCAGTTAAAAGGAATGGGAACCGGTCCATTGGTGTGAGATCCGACCGTGAATTGAAATCCGAGCGGCATGCTTTGGAAACCCACCTCCATGATATCAAATGATAGATTGACGTTGTAGGGATTGTGCAGGGTCACGAGCGGGGTATACATCAAGTGGACCTTGGTATCATTGGGGCCGCCCCAGTGGTTGTTGCGCGAGACCATGCTGAACAGGACTTGCATTTTTAGAATGACCGGGACGGGCGCGAACTCGGACGGCGGTGCCGGCGGGCTGCCGATGGCCGGCATCGGCAGGTTCGCCGAGGGCGGCTGGGAATAGGTCGGGGTGGTGTTGATGCTGGTGATTTTCCTGAAACTATTGTAATAGGATGACAGGATGCTCCATTTGGGATCTGATAGGCCGGTGATGCCGTGGGTGGATTGATACAAGCCCTTGTTAGCATATTCCGGCGGCAGGGCGGCCGCCGCGCTGGAGGAGGCGCCCACCTCGAAGATGGATGACAAGTCGCGCTTGAGTCCGCCCTTGCGCACATCCGCCAGCACTCCTAACGAGTAGGGCGTCACGTCATTGCGGAATTTCCTGATAGTCTCCCTGGGCGTATTCTGGTCGCCGAGCAATTCGACCTGGCCGAGACTGGTGATCTTGGGCGCGCCTTCCTTGGCTTGGGTGTATTCCGGTCGCGTCGCATCCTTGGGCAGGAACTTCAAGGCTTGATCCATGACTGCGACATCCGGCCGGTGGCCCGCCAGCAAGGCGCACTGTTGGGCGAGGGTCGGTTGGTCACGGGGATCCCGATAGAGATTGATGCGCGCCTTCACCGACTCATCCATGACGTGCCAGGCGTAACCGCCTTGCACCTTGCCGTTTTTTGATAGAGGCACCTTGCCTGCGACGATCGGCCGCCCGCCGGGCAAAGCACCGCCGAAAGTCGCCTTATCCGCCAGCGTGATGGTATCCCCGGACCACGCGCTAGTGCCGAAATCACGCGCGGTCACAGCGGCCGGGTCGGGGCTGGAGACCAGCCAGCGCCTGAAGCCAATTGAATTACTATCGGTTGCCGTCTGGGTTTTAGGAGCGTTGTAATCCAGACTGCCGGAAGAAGGATCATAGTCCCACGAGTTCCATACACCCGTGAGGCCGGATTTCCCGGGGCTCTGGAGAATACCGGATGTGGCGGTAACCGCCTTGTCCGGCCCCAGCGATTGTTGGAGGTCTCCAAGGGCCAGCATCAGCGCCAGACGCGCATTCGCCCGTGCCACGGCCATGGCCTGAGCTTCGCTACCGGTGCGGAGTGCAAGTGTCGAAAGACTTAGCAAGCCGACCGCCAGAATGGTCAACAGAATCATCAGGCTGAGCGTCACCACCAAGGCGAAGCCTCGATGGCGGATGCGGGTGGTTTTGCCCGATGTCGCGATTGCTTGCATGGGATATGTAAGGGGATCAGGCCGCCCGATTCCTTGGGGTGATTTTCATGGCACCTCGCCACCGCATTTCAT
>JAPLUJ010000169.1:0-979 GCA_026397695.1 Verrucomicrobiota bacterium
GGGGGGGGGATTACCCGGCCAGCCGGTGGTTGAGCGCGATCGAGCGGCGCAGCTCACGCATGACATCCACCATGCCACGGCATGAGGCGGCGGCGGCGGCGGCGACCGGGTCCAGGTTGGCGTGGCGGCTAACATAGCGGCCAATTTCCGCGAAAAGCTGGCGCATCCGGGTATCGAGCACGCCGCTTTCCGCACGCAAGAGGGAAAGTTCCCGGTTGATCTCACCGATCAATTGAAAGGCAGCGGACGCGCTGACCCGCCGATCTTGCCGATAAGCCTTGAGCTTGTTATCGATGAGATCGACTTTCGCATCGCCCGCTTCGATCATTTCACCGATGTGGATGCGTTCCTGTTTGAGTTCCGAGAAGCGGGTTCGGAGTTCTACAAGACGGGCTTTGACCTTGTGAACTTGCTCGGCGTCCGGTGCCGGGCCGGTGAATTCCTTGGTCAGCACCTCGAGTTTCATCTTGAGGCCGATGTAGGCACGGCGGGTCTCACGGGCTTGGGCGACGATCTCATCCCGCTTGTAGGCGAGTTGTTCGAGTTCGGTGAGCAGAACCGTCTGCTGGTCTAACAATTCCTGATCGAACTCCGGGGTGGTATTCAATAGTCGCGCCCGCTCCTCGTGCGCTTGCTCGAGCGTCGCTTCGCAGGCGAGGAGTTTGGCGCGGACCTGTTCCCTTTCCTTGATCAATTTCCGGAGATTCCAATATTCGACGGAGAGGGCTTCGATACCTTCAACGTGTTCCCAGATCCTCTCGCCGAGGTGAGCCTCCGCCTCACGCAGCAGGTGCATTTCGCTCGCCGCATCGCCGAGGCGATGGCTTCTGCGGAAGTAGCCGAAGGCTTGGGCGATGCGGGCGACGTAATAACGGGTCGAAGTCATGGCAACGGCTGAAAATGTGAGATGAATGAAGATACCCGGTGTTCGAAAAATCCTCAGGCTGGTTCACGCTTGCCGGGACTCTGCCGACGTGGA
>JAPLUJ010000169.1:1052-1740 GCA_026397695.1 Verrucomicrobiota bacterium
ATGAATTCCTTCAGCAACCGCCACAGGATCGTGTTGGCGCGGATTTTTTGCAAGTCCGAAACGCGCGGGTGCGGGGCGGGCATGGCGCGCGGGACCTTGTCCGAGCAACATGGCGATTTCCACCCGGTTGAGGATGGCCCAGCGTCCGGGTTCCAAATCGCCCAGCCAGAGACCGCCGATGCGCACCCGCATCAGTTTGGTCACCTGATAGCCGAAGCTTTCGAACATCACCCGGATCTGGCGTTTCGCGCCGTGATCCAACACCACGCTCAGCCGGCGGGGTGACAGGCGTTCGATGGATTTCGCCTTGAGCTTGCCTTCCGGGGTGTAAACGCCCGCAAGAAACTGGTCGAGATGCGCGTTTTCGAATGCTTGATTGGCGGTGACGAGATATTCTTTTTCGACCGCCTTGGACGGATGCATCAACTGTTGCGAGAGGTCGCCGTCATTGGTTAGAACGAGCAAACCCTCGGAATCACGGTCCAGACGCCCGACGTGATGGAGTGAGCGCAGGGTTTCGGGCAACAAGGAATATATCGTCGCGCGGCCGAGTTCGTCCTCGCGCGTGCAGACATAGCCGCGGGGTTTGTGGAAGGCAATGATCACGGGAGCGCGTGGGACCACGCGCTTGCCATCGACGCGGATCTGCCCGGTGCGCAGCATCTTCTGCAGCGCGCCCTGGGTGAGC
>JAPLUJ010000416.1 GCA_026397695.1 Verrucomicrobiota bacterium
AGGCGCGCAGGACTTCCTTGGCTTCCACTTCGCCCATCTGGAGTTGGCCGGTGCGGAGGTGCATTTGGAGGACGCGGTCCACGCGCCGGCGGTTGACCGGGAAGCGGGTGACGATGCGGGGCGGACGCCGCCGCCACGCGTTGTAGTCGCACATCGCGCGCAGCGCACCCATCGCACGGTCGGGCGACGGGTAATTCGGGATGCCCAGCGCCATGAGTTTTTCCTTCGCTTGCTCCACGTCGTCGCCGCCCATGAACGCTGTCAGCAACGGTTTTTTCCCTTGGTGGGCTATCGCGAGTTGCTGCGCCAGTTGCAGTGGTGCGGTCATGTTCTGCGGCGTGACCACCACCACAATCGCATCTATGGCATCGTCGTTCTGGGCCAGTTCGAAACTCTTGATGTAGCGGTCGGGTTCCGCATCACCCAGCACATCTATCGGATTGCTGAACGAGGCGGCAGCGGGAAGGAATTCCTGCAACCTGGCTTTCGTGGCATCGCTCGGCGCAACCATTTTGAGGCCGCACATTTCCGCGCTGTCGGCGGCCATGATGCCCGGGCCGCCGGCGTTGGTGATGACCGCGACGCGATTCCCCTGCGGCATCGGTTGCGTGGCGAAGGCCAGCGCATAATCAAACAAGGCCTCGAAATTCTCGGCCCGAATGATGCCGGAGCGTTTGAACGCGGCACCGTAGGCGATATCGGCACCTGCCAGACTGCCGGTGTGGGACGAGGCGGCCTTCGCACCCGCCGAGGTGACGCCGACTTTGAGGACAACCACCGGCTTGATGGAGGCGACTTCTTCGGCGACACGCAGGAACCGGTTGCCCTCGGTGATGCTTTCCAAATAGCAGGCGACGACTGCGGTTTGCTTGTCCTCACCCAGCGTCTGGAGAAAATCCGCTTCGTTCAGGTCGGCCTTGTTGCCGATGCTGAACACCTTGCTCATGCCCAGCTTTTGCTTGCTGGCCCAATCAAGGATGGCCACGCAGAGCGCGCCGGACTGGGAGATGAGCGAAATCCCGCCGGGCGGCGGCAATGCCGGGGCGAAGGTGGCATTCATCTGGTGATGCGTGTTGAGCACTCCCAGGCAATTCGGCCCCATCAGCCGCATCCCCAAAGAACGGCAAAGTTGCGCGATTTCCTCTTCGTCTTTCGCGCCTTCCTCACCCACCTCCTTGAAACCGGCCGTGATAATGATGATCTGTTTGGCCCCCGCGTTGGCCGACGCTTGGATCGCGTCCTTGACGAATCTCGGTGGCACCACGATGATGCCCAGATCAATCTTGCCGCCGAATTCCTCCAGACTCTTGTAGCATTTCAGGCCGAGGATTTCGTCGGCTTCGGGATTGACCGGGACAATGGTGCCTTTGAAAGCGCTCTTGATCAGGTTGGCGACAAAGGCGTGACCGACCTTGCCGGGGTTGCGGGACGCGCCCAACACGGCCACGATTTCAGGTGTTAATAGGGATTCAAGCATGTTTGGCAAGCGGGCAGGATAGCGGTTTCTGCTAGTAAATCGCCTGGCGGGCTCCCGCGCATGCGAAAGCCGGTGTGCGGACCTGGGTTCGGAAGCAAGGATGAGTGCCGCCGGTGCGGACGCGGGTGCCTCTAATGCTACACATACTTGCCATGATTTGCGAAGGATTCGGAAAATGCGGGGCGGGAAGAATGGTCCCCGGCATGCCGCCGTCAAGCAGAATCCCCGGAATCATGCACGGTCATGCCTCATGACCCGTCACGAACCTCACTCTTGCGGCAGCGCAGCCGCCACATCGATTTGCCCGCGCTTTCCCAGAGTTGTTGGAAATCTGATTTCGGATAGAAAAACGAAGCGTCGTCCCACGCCAGGCGCTCGAATTTCCCGCAGACCGCGATTTTGTCCTCCGTCCAGCGGAAATACTCCTCGTGATCGGTCATGAAAAGAAACTCGCCGCCCGGCACCAGCACCCGCCGCACGGCCGTTAGAAACTCCGTTTGCACCAGCCGGCGCCGGTGGTGGCGCGCCTTCGGCCAGGGATCTGGGCACAGCAGGTGGACCCGGGAAACCGCTGCTTCCGGCAGCAACCACTCGATGACATACCGGCTTTCCAGCCGCAACACCCGCGCGTTTCCAAGGTGGTGCCGGGTGAGTTTCTTGCAAACCTTGCGCACCCGTCCTAACAATCGCTCCACTCCCAGAAAATCCCGATCCGGATGGTGCCGCGCCATTGCCAACAGAAACGAGCCGTCACCACAGCCCAAGTCCACCTCCAGCGGCCTCCCGTCACGGCAAATCTCGCGGCGCTCCAGCTTCCGGAAATAATCCGCAGGCACAAATTCCCCGTCCATCGCCGGCCGTGGCAGAATGTTGAGCGCTGGTGTGTTCATTGACTGCCGTGTTTGTAAGCCGCAATTGGCAATCCGCAATAACGATCATCGGGTCATGTGGGCTGGGCGAGACCACCCGGCCCCGGCCCTTTCCGCTTGACGCTCCCGCCCCATTCCTATGCGCTTCAAGCATGCGCAGCGCGGCCCGCCTGGCGCTTTCCCTCAACCAACATCCAACCTTTTTTTTGCACCGTGGACCTCCAGGAAATCCGTCGCATCGTAGAACTCATGAATGAGCACGGACTTACGCTCTTCGATCTCACCACGATGGATTTCCACCTCAAGCTGAAAAAAGGTGCCGACGTGGATCAGCTCCGCAGTATCCTCGCCAGCCTGCCAGCTGCCGCCGCCCCCACTCCAGCCGCCGCCGCTCCGGCCGCTGCCGCCGTGGCAGGCAGCGAAATCACCTCGCCGATGGTGGGCACGTTCTTTTTGAAACCCGCGCCGGACGCTCCTGATCTAATCGAAATCGGTTCCACCGTTTCCATCGGCCAGACTCTCTGTATCATTGAGGCCATGAAGGTCATGAACGAAATCAAAGCCGAACAGGTCGGCGTCATCACTGCTATCATCGCCAAGGACGGCGCTCCCGTGCAATACGGCGATGTCCTCTTCCGCCTCAGGTGAGGAACCCACGGGTCATTGATCCGCCATCCACCATCTTCGATCCCTCCTCCATGTTCAAGCGCGTTCTGGTCGCCAATCGCGGTGAAATCGCCCTCCGCATTATCCGCGCCTGCCGCGAACTCAATGTGGAATCCATCGCCGTTTATTCCGAGGCGGATGTCGATTCAATGCACGTGCAACTTGCCGACAAGGCAGTCTGTATCGGGCCAGCATCTAGCAAGGAGTCATATCTGAAAATGGACCGCATTTTTGCCGCGGCGGAGATCACCGGTGCGGATGCCATCCATCCGGGTTATGGATTTCTAGCGGAAAACGCGCGCTTCGCCGAAATCTGCGAGGCCTCGGGCATCACCTTCATCGGTCCCTCCGCCAGGATCATCTCCATGATGGGCGACAAGGCCACCGCCCGCGCCACCGCGCTCGCCCATGGTGTGCCCGTGACTCCCGGATCCAACATCATGCCGGATGCCGAGACCGCCTTCGAAAAAGCGCGGGAAATCGGCTTTCCCGTGATGATCAAGGCCACTGCCGGAGGGGGGGGGAGGGGCATGCGCCCGTGTTTCAAAGCGGAGGATTTCATCGCGTTGTTTCAAGCCGCTTCCAGTGAAGCCATCGTGTGTTTCGGGAATGGCAGTTGTTATCTTGAAAAGCTCGTGCTCAACCCGCACCACGTCGAGTTCCAGATCCTCGGCGATGCCCACGGCAACTTCGTGCATCTCGGCGAGCGTGATTGCTCGCTGCAACGCCGCAACCAGAAGGTCATCGAGGAATGTCCTTCGCCGCTGCTCACACCGGAACTCCGTGCCCGCATGGGCGAGGCTTCCGTCAACCTCATCCGCAACATCGGCTATCAGAACGCCGGTACCATCGAATACCTGGTCGATGATCCGGGTGAGAATTTTTATTTCATGGAGATGAACACGCGCATCCAGGTCGAGCACCCGATCACCGAGGAGGTCATGGGCTGCGACTTGGTCAAGGAACAAATCCGTATTGCCGCCGGCGAGGTGATTTCCCCGCATGTCCTGCAGGCCATGGCGCGCGGTCATGCGATCGAGTGTCGCATCAATGCCGAGGATCCGTTCCATAACTTTGCTCCCAGTCCCGGAACCATCGAGTTATGGTATGCCCCCGGCGGCAAGGGTGTGCGTGTGGACACCCACGTCTATTCCGGCTACACTGTTCCGCCGCACTATGATTCGTTGATCGCCAAACTCATCGTAACGGCGTCCACCCGCGAGATCGCCATCGCCCGCATGCAGCGCGCCCTCGCTGAGTTCACCATCCGCGGCATCAAAACCTCCATTCCCTTCCAACTGGAAATCATCTCCCACCCGGATTTCATTCATGGCACCTACAACATCGGATGGATCGCACGCTTCCTCGAGGAACGTGCCAGGTGAGCGGAGGCCATTCGTCCCATTGGACCCATAAGTCCCATGGGACCGATAAGACTTATAGGACTTATGAAATTAATAACCCATGACCCCAAACTCTACGGCATTCTCGACCTCGGCTACGTCGCTGAGGCGGATGCCGCGTCCGCCACCGCAGCTCTGTTAGACGGTGGTGTGGATTTGCTGCAGCTCCGCGCGAAAAGCCAGCCGGCGGCCACCATCCGGCGTGTTGGGGAGTCCCTGCTGCCGCTGTGCCGCGCCGCAGGCGTGCCGTTCATCATCAACGACCACCCCGCGCTCGCTGCGGAAATCGGCGCCGATGGCGTCCACCTCGGCCAGGACGATGGCACGCTGGCCGCAGCCCGGCTCATCATCGGTCCTGATAGAATCATCGGCCGTTCCACCCATTCGCTTGACCAGGCCCGCACCGCACTGGCCGAGGGATTTGATTACATCGGATTCGGACCGTTGTTTCCCACCCCCACCAAGGCCGGTCGTCCCGCCATCGGGCTGCAGGACATCGCGGCCATGGAGCGCGAGGTCGGGCGGCACATCCCGGCCTTCTGCATCGGCGGGATCAAACGATCCAATCTAACATGCGTGCTCGCCGCCGGTGCCCGGCGCGTCGTGATCGTCTCGGACATTCTGTTAGCCAGGGATGTGCTCGCCGCCACCCGCGAAGCGCGCGCGATGATTCAGCCGGTCGTGGCCGGTTGCCCATGATGGACCCTGCGTTGTCTATGTTTCCTGCTGTCAAAAAATCATTCCGGTTTTCAGGTTGCCAACTTCATCCCCACGCGCCAAAGCAACTCCGTGAACCAGGCATTCATTCTTGGCGCAGGACTCGGCACCCGTTTGCGCCCGCTCACTGGTCACTTGCCCAAACCGCTGGTGCCCTTGTATCACCGCGCGCTCGCCGCTTGGGCTATGACCTCATGCGTCCGCGCGGGCATCCGGCGCTTCGCCATCAACACCCACCACCTGGCAGATGCATGGAGCGCTTTTGGCAGCCCGCTGGCGACCGAGCAACCCACCGTCACCGGAGCCAACGGCCAGCCCGCCGTCTTGCGGAATTGGGAAGGCAACGAGGTCGCTTTGTTTCACGAACCAATACTGTTAGAAACCGGCGGCGGCCTGAAAAACATCGCCGCGTGGATCGGCGGGGAACCTCTGCTGGTGCACAACGGTGACATTTTCTCCACCCTGCCATTGGCCAAACTAATCGCGGCTCACAAGGCCTCCGGTCTCCCCGTGACGCTGGCATTGCGTTCTGAGGGCCATGCCAAACACATCGCGCTCGACGCTGCGCGCAGCCGCGTCACCGACATCCGCCGCGGTCTCGACCGCGCCGATGGCAGCCACGTGTTTTCCGGAATCTACTGTGTCAACCCGGACTTTCTCGAACTGTTGCCCGCAGGCGAAATAGTCTCCGTCATTCCCGCGTTCCTCACCCTCGCCCAACAAAACCAACTCGGTGCCGTCGTGCTCGATGAAGGTGCCTGGCTCGATCTGGGGGACCGGCAGTCCTATCTGTTAGCACACCGCCAACTCTCCCTAGGCCCGCCCATCCACCCGCATGCGCGCATCGAAGCCGGTGCCATCGTCGAACATTCGATCATCGGCCCCGGTGCCGTAGTGGCATCCGGTGCCATCGTCCGCGATTCGATCCTGTGGGCCGGCAGCCGGATCTCCGGGGACGCGGTGCTCGACGCCTGCATCGTGTGCTCGGGACAAACCGTGAGCGGATTCTATCAGAATGCGGACTTGTGAGAGATTGTCAAGTCATGTGAATCATCAAGCTTTCATGGTTTTTTTGCGCTTGCGGCGCAGGTCTCCGGACGGTGGACTCTTGCCGATGGCGCATGTGCGGAAATACCGGGCGGGAAAAATCACGGCATGGCTGACTGCTGTTAGCTGTGCGCTGGCGCTGGATGCCATGGCCCAGAATGTGCAGGTGAATCTGGCCGACGGTTTTGATTTTCCAGTCGGGAAACCCAACGCCGAGGGTTACTACAAGTCGCGCGGGTTGCGCTTGCGGGCACCCCAGCACTTTGGCGAGGACTGGAACGGCCGCGCCGGCGGCAATAGCGATATCGGCGATCCTGTTTACGCCATCGCCGACGGCATCGTCACCTTCGCCCACAACGTGCAAGGCGGTTGGGGCAACGTCGTGCTCACCCGCCATGCCTATCGGGAGCCGTCCTCGGGACTGGTGAAATTCATCGATACCCTTAACGGCCACCTCGACAAGATCATGGTTACCACCGGGCAAGCCGTCAAACGTGGCCAGCAGATCGGCACGCTGGGCAGCAACTCCGGCATGTATCCGGCGCACCTGCATTTCGAGATCCGCCACGACATCACAGTCGGCATGCTGCGCAACAACGCGCCCACCGACCTGGCCCACTGGGCGGACCCCACCCAGTTCATCAACCAACACCGCCGCCTGAACCGCGAGTGGCGCCCGGTGTCCGTGCCGACCGGCACCTATCAGGAATACAAGGGTTTCAAGGGCCTCTGAAGCAGCTTGATTCCCCGGTCCGCACCGCATGTGAAATCGCCATGAATGAGTTGTTCGCTTCGACCCGTAATCTAGCAGATGCGCTGCGGGATCTTGAATTCGCCGCCCCGGTGTGCTGTGTCTACCGGCCGCTCGACTACGCGTGGCAACCTTACCGGC
>JAPLUJ010000358.1 GCA_026397695.1 Verrucomicrobiota bacterium
TGAGCGACTCCGCGGGCGGCGCGGCGATTTCGTTCTTCTCCTTCCATCCCCGGACGACATGCCGCAACGAGGTGTCGACCGCTTCCTTGCCGTGATTTTTCACACGCGTTTCCACCAGGATCTCGCTGGTGGCGATCCGCGGTGCGACTTGGATGGTTTCAATCACCGGATTGTCGCAATAGGAGATCGAGACGCTGTCGTAGATTCCCGGCGACCATGTGATCTTCTCAAAATCCGAACCGGTCGGATAGGTGTCGGGAAGGACGGCGGGGTGGGCACCCACGCGCACGACCAAGGTGTTCTCGGCATCCCAGCGGATGGCGTCGCTCAGGACGAAATGGCCGGCCGTGAAACAACCGGCCTCCTCGCCCACTTTCTTGCCGTTGAGCCAAACCGCCACCCCGAACTGCGCCTTGTTCACTTTCAATATCGCCGCAGCCCGCGCTGCCGGAGCCTGGAATTTCTTCTCATATGATGATGAGAATTAGCATGATGGCAGGCACGGGTTTTTTTCAAACACTGAGGATTTCCACCCCGAGGAGACAGACGTCGTCATCGAAGTGGCGGGTCCCGGAGAAGGTGAGCACGCGCGCGAGGATGGCGTCGAGCACGTCATCGAGGGATTGCTGGGAATTGCGGCCGATGATTTCCATGAGACGATCTTCAAAGAACGGTTCGCCCTGCGGGTTTTCCACTTCGAGGATGCCGTCGGTGAAGAGGATCATGCGCCTGATAGATGCCAGCGGAATCGAGTTGGCGGGAAAGGTGGAGCCACGGATGAGACCGAGCCCCGGGCCTTTCTCACGGCGTTCGGTGGCGAGTTGGCGGATGCCGCCGGGGCCGTCGATGACCGGGCCCGGGTGGCCGGCACAGGCATAACTGAAGGTCGCGGCGGAGAGGTCGATCAAGCCGTAGAAGGCGGTGGCAAACATGGTGGTGCCGGCGCGTTCGAGGATGGCTGTTAGACCATCGTTGAGGCCTTGCAGGAAGATCCCTGGTTCGGTGGCCTGGGAGCGTTGTTTTTCTAGCAGGCCGCGCAGCATGGCAACGATGAGGGCGGAGCGGACACCATGGCCCATGACGTCGCAGATGAGGAATCCGGCGCAGTCATCACGGACTTGGATGACTTCGAAGAAATCCCCGGCGAGTCCGGTGATGGGGATGTAACGGGAAACGCAGTCAATGCGGTTCCGTCCGTTAGAAAAGGCGGGGAAGCCCTTGCCGGTGAAAGCGTGCTGGATTTCCCGTGCGAGGTGGAGTTCTTCCTCGTAGGTCTGGTTTTTCTGCTGGAGTTGGCCAGCGAGGTGGGTGGCCTCGCGCTGGGCGGTGACGAGTTTGGTGACATCGCTTGAGACCCCGAAGGTGCCCTTGATGTTCCCGTGACGGTCGCGCCACGGGAACTTGGAGGTCATGACCCAGGTTTCGTCGCCAACACGCCACGTTTCGCGTTCGATTTGGCCGGTGATGGGTTGTCCGGATGCTATGAGGCGATGTTCGTCTTCCTCGGCGGGTTTCCAGTGCTCCTCGTCGAAAAAATCGCGGTCGTGCTTACCCGTGAGCCCGGAGCTATCGGTGAGTCCCATCCATTCGGTCATGCCTTTGTTAACCATGACGAATCTGGATTCGAGGTCCTTGAAATAGACATGCACGGGGATGTGATCGAGCAACTGGCGCAATAGGAATCGCTCGTCCTCAACTTGAGCTTCGGCGTCCTTGCGGCGGCTGATGTCGGTCATGGAGCCGGCGATGCGATAGGCTTTGCCGGAGCGGGATCTAACCACCGTGCCGCAAATGCGCAGCCAGCGCCAATCCCCGCCGCCGGTCAGGACGCGTGCGTCCACAACCATGGTTTCCGGCCCGTCATCCTGAAGTGCCTGGGCCAGGGTGAGCTCGAACGCGTGACGATCCTCCGGGTGGATGCATTCGTGCGGTGGCAGAAACATGTTGGGAGCCCGTTTCCTGCCGCATTCGAGAAATTCGAGGATACGCCGCGAATAGTAGATTTGCCGCCGGTCGGTCCACCAATCCCAGATGCCCTCGTGCGAGGCCTTGAGCGCCAATTCGAGTCGTTCGAGTTTGACGGCTTCCCGGTCCTGAAAATCATCCTGCTCGTCCTTCATTCCAGTGCGAGGATGGTGGTTTGGATGCGAGAGCGCAAGAACGAGTTTCGTAGTTTTTCCACGCAGGTCTTGCGGGACATGCCGCAGGATGATTGGTTTCAGCACATGAGGAACGCTTCGGAAAAACAACTGCTCAAAGGGGTGTCTCGCTCGTTTTACCTCACGTTGCGGCTGCTGCCCGGGCCCATGCGCGGACCGGCAAGTCTGGCCTATTTGCTCGCCCGCACCAGTGACACACTCGCCGATACCGCCGCAGTGCCCACCGCTCTGAGAATGGATTGTTTGGATCAATTCGGCCATGCCATTGCCGGATTGGCGGAACCACCGCGCTGGCCGGCATTGATGGAAAATGCGCTCACGGACCCGCAGGAACGCCGACTGCTGGACAAATCTGCCGGGCTCATTATGTGGCTGGAAAGCTTGCCCGCAGGGGAAGCGGAACTGGTACGCGAGGTGACGGGCATCATCATCGGCGGCCAGCAACTCGATCTGCAACGCTTCGCCCTGGCGGATCGGCAAAACCCGCTGGCTCTAACGGACGACGCGGCGCTGGAAGACTATGCATGGCGCGTCGCGGGTTGCGTCGGCGCGTTCTGGACCAAACTCGGATTCCTCACCTTGGGAGAGCGGTTTTCCAGCGCACCCGTGAACGTATTGTTAGAACAGGCAGCCGCCTACGGCAAGGGCCTGCAGCTCGTCAACATCCTGCGGGATCTGGCGGCGGATCTGGCCACCGGAAGGTGTTATCTGCCGGTCGCGAATCCGCATGACACGGCGTTTCTGTTAGATATGCATGGCCGGTGGGTGGATCGCGCGTGGGACTGGGTGGGGGCGGGAATTGACTATGCGGACACGCTGTATTCGCGGCGCCTGCGCGCGGCCACAGTGCTGCCGGCGATGATCGCCCGGGAAACCTTGGAACGTATGCGCCGGGCCGGTGGGGCGGTTCTGCAAACGCGCGTCAAGGTGCCGCGGACGCGGGTCTATCTGGCACTGGCGCGGGCATTTCTTTAAGGAGCGCGGACATTCCTGTCCGCAAAGCCGATGGCAAGAGCGATAGGTGGTGCAAGCTGGCCTGCGCGTTCCATCAAGGAGCGCGGACATTCCTGTCCGCAAAGTCCATGGCAGGCGCAATCGCGTCGATGGCAACTAGCAGATCCGCGTCCAGGGCAGGTGCATGCAGGGCGTTCAGCTGGCCAGGTCGGTGTAAGGCAAAAAATAAGGAGTCACGACATTCGTGTCGTGCCGCGAAGCGTGCGGCGACAGAATCGAAATGCTTTGGCATGGCTTTCCCTATCCTATGGCAGCGCGACAGGAATGCCGCGGCTCTATTTATGGCCTATCTTCGATCCGGAATCATCTATCAGAAATCTCGACCTTCCCCAGTGCCCGCAGGCGTTGCAGCAGCGGCGGGTGGGAATAATCGAGCCACACGCTCAGCGCTCCCGGAGTAGGGTGGGAGAGGTGGTCGGAGGTCATCTTTTTCAAGGCGGTGGCGAGCGGGGCGGCGTCGCCGGTGGCGTCGGCGGCGTAAGCATCGGCCTCGAATTCGTGGCGGCGCGACCAGGCGTTGAGCACCACGCCCAGCAGTTTGCCAACGGGTTCCAGCAGGATGCTGAAGAGCACCAGCCCGACGTGCGGGGAGATGAGCGGAACACCGAAAGCATCAAACAGCAGGCGGGCGAACCTGCCGTGGGGATCGGTCGCCATACCTAACAAATAGAAGATCGCGGCGGTTTGCAGGATGCCTGCGGCGAGCCGTTGTTTGATGTGGCCGCGGCGGCAATGGCCTATCTCATGGGCGAGCACGCCTAACAGTTCAGGGGTGCTGCATTTTTCCAGCAGCGTGTCGAAGAGCGCGATTTTCTTTTGTTTGCCGAAGCCGGTAAAGAACGCGTTGGCCTTGGTCGAGCGCTTCGAGCCATCCATCACGAACACCCCGGCCAGCGGAAACCCGCAACGTGCGCCGAGCGCTTCAATTTCCTGTTTGAGATCGCCATCAGGCATCGGCGTGAACTTGTTGAACAACGGCATGATGAGCGACGGTGCGAGCCAGGTAAGTAACAATTGGAAGGCGGTCACCACCGCCCACGCCCACAGCCATGCGTGGCTGACGTTGCCGAAGATCCAGAGCACCGCCGCAGCAAGTGGCAGACCGATTCCTGCAGCTAACAGGATGGCTTTCACGCGGTCCATGATGAAGGTGGCGGGGGTGGTTTGGTTGAAGCCGAATTTGCGCTCGATGACGAACGTTGCGTAAATCGAGAACGGCACGCCAACGAGCCATTGGGCTAACATCAATGCCGTTAGAAAAACCAGTCCCGCCGACACTTCGCCGGAGGCGCGCGCGCGTGCCCATTCGTCCAGCCAGCCGAAGCCGCCCGCAAACCAGAACACCAGCAGGATGCCGAGCGAGGTGCAGGAATGCACGACCTCGAAGCGGGCGTTCACCCTCAGGTATGCGCGTGCCTGCTCGAGCTTGGGCGCGTCCATCACGTCGGCGAGTTCGTCGGGTACGGTCGTGGGGAAGGCTTTAAGGTTGAGCAGAGTGGCCGCGAATTCCAGTTTCCATAGCACGAATAACGCCACCACAATGATCACTGTCATAAAGTTCCAATCGCTCATCGCGCCCATCATGCACGGCTGCGGCGATGCGGCAAGTGCCGTGCGCTGCTGGCGGTAATTCCCGGATTCTGCGCTCCGGGCTTGCCCTGCACGGATTCCCGGGCATGCTGGGCGGCGTTGTGAGTTCCATTCCGGTCGAACCATCATGGGAAGTTTTCGTCGCGTTGGCGAAACGGGGCAATGTCGTGCCCGTTTACACCCAGCTTGCCGCCGACTTCGAAACGCCGCTTTCCGCCTATCTCAAGCTGCGGGATCATTGCCCTTCGTTTCTGCTGGAAAGTGCGGAGAGCACGGAAAAAGGCGGGCGGTGGTCGATTCTCGGCAGTGGCCCGCGCATGGTGTTCGAAGCCCGTGACCGCGAAATCACCATCCGCGAGGGCACGCAAATCCGCACCTTCACCGCCGGGATCGATGTGTTAGCCGCGCTGGAACAGGAAATGTCCATCTACAAGCCAGCCACCCACGGCGGGCTGCCGGTACTTTCCGGCGGCATGGTCGGCTATCTTTCCTATGACGCGGTTCGCCAGTTCGAGCCGACCTTGGGGCCGCCACCGCCGGATCCGTTAGGGATTCCGGATGCCATGTTTGTATTGGCCGACACCTTGTTGGTTTTCGATCACCGGCTGCGGCGGCTGCAGGTGGTCGCGAACGCCTTCATGGACGACTTTTCAGCGCCCGAGGACGCCTATGCCGAGGCTCGCGAAAAAATCGCCGCGATGGTGGAAGTCCTCAACCGGCCGTTGCATGTTCCGGCGCTCAACGGGCTGGTGCATGTCGAAGCGGTCGATGCCCAATGCAACACGACGCAGGAGGAATATGAAGGCATGGTTCGCGCTGGCAAGGAGTTCATCGCCGCTGGAGACATCTTCCAGTTTGTCCCCAGCCAGCGTTTTGAAACGGACTTCAACCTGCCGGCAGTGGATCTCTATCGGGCGCTGCGCCTGGTGAATCCCTCGCCTTATATGTTCATCCTGGAACTCGGCGATTTCGCGCTGGTCGGCAGTTCACCCGAAGTCCACGTGCGCTCAATCCACGGCCGCATCGACATCCGGCCGATCGCCGGAACCCGCTGGCGGGGCAACACCCCGGAGGAGGACGACGCCCTCGCCGCCGACTTGTTAGCCGATCCGAAGGAACGCGCCGAACACCTGATGCTGGTGGATCTGGCGCGCAACGACGTCGGCCGCATCGCCAAACACGGCGCGGTGAGAGTGGACGATTTCATGTGCGTGGAACGATACAGCCACGTGATGCACATCGTCTCCAACGTGACCGGCGAACTGGATCCCTCGCACAGCGCCTACGATGTGTTGCGCGCCACCTTTCCGGCAGGCACCGTGAGCGGCGCGCCAAAGATCCGCGCCATGCAAATCATTAATTCGTTAGAGATCCACAAACGCTGCGCCTACGCCGGTGCCGTCGGGTATTTCGGGTTCGACGGCTCGCACGATTCCTGCATCACGCTGCGCACCTGCCTGCTCAAGGACGGCAAGGCCTATGTCCAGGCCGGTGCCGGCGTGGTCGCCGATTCCGATCCCACCTACGAATACAACGAAACGGTCAACAAGGCGAAAGGCATGCTGCGCGCCATCGCTCTGGCCAGAACGTTGGGATGAATGTTATTAGTTATCAGTTAAACGTTAGAAGTTAATAGTTATGAGTTATCAGGAATGGGGCAAACCGGCGCGCCAGCGACCTTTTAACAAATGACTTATAACAAACAACCACATTCACACAACATGCTCCTCATTCTGGACAACTACGATTCCTTCACCTACAACCTCGTGCAATACTTCGGCGAACTCGGGGCGGAGATGAGGATTTTCCGCAACGACGTGATCACCGTGGACGAGATCAAGGCGCTCAAACCCGCACGCATTTGCATATCTCCGGGCCCGCGCACGCCTAACGAAGCGGGCATCTCCTGTGCGCTCATCCGTGAACTCGGCCCGACCATTCCGATCCTCGGCGTCTGTCTCGGTCACCAGGCGATCGGCCAGGTTTACGGCGGCGACGTCGTCCGTGCCGACCGCCTGATGCACGGCAAAACCTCGCCGATCCATCACTCGGGCAAAGGTCTGTTTGCCGGCCTGCCTAATCCTTTCGAGGCGACCCGCTATCATTCGCTCATCGTCAAGCGCGAGACGCTGCCGGATTGCCTCGAAATCACCGCTTGGACCGAAGAAGACGAAATCATGGGACTGATGCACAAACAACACCCGGTCCATGGCGTGCAGTTCCATCCGGAGTCTATCCTCACGCCGGAAGGCAAGCACATGTTAGGGAATTTCCTGAACATGTGACAGCCAGCCGTTTGAACTGATAGTATGAAAGAAGAGCCCGCAGCCCTGAATCCCACGCGCTTTGCCAGGATGGCGCGTGGGGATACCGCCGGATTGATCGCCATCGCAGGCGATTACTTCAAGGAAACGCGCCGTTTGATGCCCGCTTGGCTGGCGATGTTGGAAGCCGGGGATTTCGGGCGCTTGCGTGAGGAGTTGCACCGCTGCAAAGGCGGTGCCGCTATTTTCGGCCTGGATCGACTCGCGGCGATGATCATGGACTACGAAACTCCGAGGGTGCTCGAGACCCGTGGCTTCGACGTTGAAGCATTCGAACAAGAGTTGCGTGCGGCCGAATGCGCGGTGAGCCGAATGATGGAATCCGTTGTATGATGGCCGCACGCGTGCAATTACCGGAACAGGAACTGCGCTTCACCCGCTCGGCTCAGGCCGTCATGTTCTGGATTGTGAGCGCGCTCTTCGCCACGGTCGCCATCACGCTGGGCGCAACCTCCATCTATCGGGACAGCAACCCCCAACTGCCCCACCCGGCATGGATGCTCGTGCCGCTGGCGCTGGCGGTGCTTGCAGCGTGGCTGGCAGTGCGCTTGACACGTCACGCCTATCTGATTCTAACACCACTTGGAATCGAGATATTCCCGTTTTTCCGGCCCGCAGCGGCGATGCGCCTGGTCGTCTGGCAGGAAGTGGCCGCCGCCGAGATGAACACGCAGGCAACCGTGCTGACCCTCCACCACGACACGGCACAAACCTCGGGCATCCA
>JAPLUJ010000083.1 GCA_026397695.1 Verrucomicrobiota bacterium
AACGCACCATCATCCGCGACCATCTCGGCGAGGAAATCGGGCGGATCCACGGCGAAAAACGCTCGGTGATCCCACTCCGCCAGGTTTCCGAAAACTTCCGCAAGGCGATCCTCGCGCGCGAGGATGAACGGTTTTTCTCGCATGGTGCCATCGATCCCATCGGCATTGTGCGTGCCATCACGAAAAACGCCCAAGGCAAACGCGAGGGCGCATCCACCATCACCCAACAGCTCGTCGCCGATATTTTCCAACTCAAGCGCGGCGAAAACCGCGGCGACATCGCACGCCAAATCGACCGCAAGTTCCTTGAAATCGCCCTTGCCATCCGCCTCGAAAGCACCCTCGACAAAGAAGGCATTCTCGAAGCCTATATCAACCAAATCAACTGGGGGCGCCAGATCAAGGGCATCGGCGAGGCGTCCCGCATCTATTTTGAAAAACACCCGTCGGAACTCACCTTGTCGCAGGCCGCCTTGCTCGCCGGCATTGTCCGCGGACCCGATTCATTCAATCCGTTCCGTTCGTTGGAGTTCGCCACCCGCGAGCGCGATACCACCCTCGAACGCATGGTCAAGGCCAATGCCATTACCCGCACCGACGCGGATGCGGCGAAAAAACAATCCGTCATAGTCCGGCCGCAATGGCGGCGCGAGGCCCGCGAATCGTATGCCATGGACGCCATCCGCAACGACCTGGAAATCATCTTGGAAAAACAGGACATCGAACTCGGCGGCCTCGAAATCATCACTACCATCGACCTCCGGATCCAACAGAAAAGCGAGGAGGCGCTCGACAAAAAACTCCGTGAGGTCGAACGCCTGTCCGGATACTCCCACCCGACGCGCGACGCCTGGCGGAAAATCCCCGAAAGCGAGCGTAGTGAAGCCACATACCTTCAAGGTGCGGTGGTCGTCATCGAGAACCATACCGGTGCCGTGCTCGCCGTGGTCGGCGGGCGAGACGCCAACGAATCACGCTTCAACCGTGCCACGGACGCCTTCCGCCAGCTCGGATCGGTATTCAAACCGTTCGTCTATCTGGCAGCTTTCGACAAAGGCCTGCGTCCTGACACGTTGATCAGCGACGGCCCGATCGAAGCCGGTGAAATCAAAGGGGGGGGCAGTTGGAGACCTAACAACTCCGATGGCAAATTCGGCGGCATGCAGCCGGCTGCCTACGGCCTGATCCGGGCGCGCAACACGATGGCCGTGCGCGTCGGCAATCACGCCGGCCTGCCGCACGTCAAGGAGGTTGCCGCTCGAGCCGGGTTCACCTCTCCGATACCGGATAATCCGTCTTCGTATCTCGGTTCGTGGGAGGCCACGCCATGGGAGGTCGCTTCCGCCTATACTATTTTCCCCAACGACGGTGTCCGCTACCGTCCCTATCTGATATCCGAAATCAAGGACCGTGACGGCAACGTCCTGTACTCGACGCTGCCGCTTTCCTATCCGGCGGCCAGCGGCAGTTCCGCTTGGTCGATTTCGCGCATTCTCAACGAGGTGGCCACTCAAGGCACCGCCGCATCCATCCAACGCCTTGGTTTTGACAAACCCTGTGCCGGCAAGACCGGCACCACCAATGATTTCAAAGACGCCTGGTTCGCCGGCTACACCTCCACCCTTACCTGCGCGGTGTGGGTCGGATTAGATACCCCGAAAAAAATCTTTCACGGCGGTTACGGCGCGGTGCTCGCGCTGCCGGTGTGGGTCGATCTCATGAAGACCTCCGAGCGCCTCGGCTACAAAGCCGGCAATCTGCATCACAAAACCAACCTCGTCAGCGTGAACCTCTGCCGACTCTCCGGCAAGCGGGCCACCGCTGGTTGCACTGCGGCGGGCACCGCCTATACAGACCAAGTTCCCGGCGACATCGCCCTGCCTGCCAACGACCTTTGCCCGATCCATCCCGCCCGCGCCCAAGCCGTCGATGAATCCGCCGTGCAGGCACAGCCCGCAACCGGCAACGCACCCTTGCGCGCGATTCCCGTGGCAGAAGAACCCCTCCGCGCCGAAATCGTGGACGAACCGTGAAGAAGTCATCAGTCATTAGTCATTAGTCATTAGCCATTAGCCATGAGTCATGAGTCATGAGTGAAGAGAAAGAAATGAGCGATGCATATTCACCCATGACCCATGACCTATAACTTATAACCTATAACTTACCCACGCATGTCCACCTGGCGTCCCATCAGCCCCCCACCCTTCTGGCAGCAATGGCTTCCCGAGTGCCTGCATGGTCCGCTACGTCTGCTGTGTTATTTATCGGTGCTCGGATTGATCGTGGTCTCTGCCATCGCGTTCTTTTATTTCATGCTCGCGATGCGCTTTGATTTGAATGAAGTCGCGAGATTACCCCTCGGCACCACCTGTTATGACCGCAAGGGCGTCGAGATCGACGCTCCCGGCGGTGCCGGCCGCAAGCTGGTCAAGCGCGAGGATATTCCGGATTTTCTTGTGAAGTCGCTGCAAGCCCGCGAGGACGCCAGGTTTTTCGATCATCGCGGTGTGGATATCCGCGGCCTTGCGCGCGCGACCGTTAGAAACCTCAAGGACCGCGACTTCACCCAGGGGGCCTCGACACTGAGCATGCAGCTCGCACGCAACAGCTTCAAGATCAAGCAGAAATCGCTGCACCGGAAATTCCTGGAAATCGCCCTGACGCTGCGCGTTGAAGCGCGTTACACCAAGGATGAGATATTGACTTACTATCTGAACCGTATCTATTTCGGAGCCGGTGCGGAAGGCATTGAACAAGCGTCGCGCACCTATTTTGGGAAAGCCACGCGTGCTCTCAGCGACGGCGAGTGTGCGATGCTCGTGGGCATCATCCGCGGGCCGCACATATTCTCGCCGTTTCACAATCTGGAAGCCGCGATCGAACAACGCAACCAAACGCTCAAGCGGATGATTGCCATGGGGGTGATCGACGCGGCCCGCAGTGATGCCATCGCCGCCGAGCCCGTCCGACTTGTGGACAACGAGCAGCGCGAGAACCAAACCTCCTACGCGCTGCAAGCCGTCCGCCGCGAGTTGGACAGCATTCTCGACGCAGGCGACATCCAGTTCGGCGGGCTCCAGATATACACTACCCTGGACGCCGCATGGCAGATGCGTTTGGAAGTAGAACTCACCCACGCCGTCGAAAATCTGGAGCAGGAAAAATCCTGGAAGCACCCGGCGCACAAGGACCACTCGCCCGGTGCCGATCCGGCATACGTGCAATACGCCGCCGTCACCACCGAGATCCGCACCGGTGCCATCCTGGCATGGATCGGTGGCCGCGATTTCGGGCATTCACGCTTCGACCGCACGCGCTCCAGCCGGGATCTCGGCTCGGCTTTCGAACCGTTCGTCGCGGCCGCAGCCGCCGAACGCGGGAAGCTCGTGCTGCCCGGCAAACCGGTGCAAACCGGTCGCCAGATCGGCCCGGCGGAAGTCGAACGCCTGGCCAAACGCTGCGGCTTTGACGGGCCGTTCCTGGGAACCGAAGACTTGTTCCGCGGGTCGGTCGCCGCGACCCCCATGGAAATGTCCGTTGGTCTCGCCACCCTCGGCAACAAGGGGAAACGACCGAAACCCTATTTTATCCGCGAAATCCGCGATGCGGCGGGAGAAGTCATTTACGCCGCCAAACCACAACTCACGCAGGCCCTCAGCCAGAGCGCCGCGCTGGATGCCACCAGTGTCTTGCGCCGCTCTAACGGGACCCGCTGTTTCACCGGGGCCACCGGCTCGGAACGTGACGCCTGGACGCTGCGCCTCGGACCCAACGGCGCCACCGCCATCTGGATTGGCTTCGACAAACCAACCCCCATCGCCCGCGAAACCCGCCTCAAATCACTGCTCGATGAATTCGTTAAATTGTTAGGAAACGAGTGACCTGGCCTATCACCCCGCGAAGGCGTATGCGGGCACGCCTTTGACGTCGAGGCCGCGGATGACGAAGAGGCGGCCGGCGTGTTCTTCCTTGGCGGTTTTGTGGACGCCGGTGGTGACGAACAAGTCAGCTAGATCGGGTCCGCCGAAGGCACAGGCGGTGGTTTCCAGGCATGGCAGGGTGATGCGGTGCAGTTCGTTGCCGTTTGCCGGATCGAAACACGAGACACAACCACCGTGACAGAAGGCGAGCCAGAGGTGGCCGTTGGCATCGAGAGTCATGCCGTCCGGTGAGGCGTCGATGTGGCCGGTGGCAATCGCAATGCGGTGGTTGCGCAGATGGCCCGCGTCGTAATCGAAGGCGAGCACATTCTTGCGCGGAGTGTCGATGTAATAGACGGTTTTGCCATCGGCGGACCAGACGATGCCATTGGACGTGGTGACCGGGCCGAAGGCTACGTGAACCGTGAGGTCGGGATCGAGGCGATAGAGTTTGGCGGTGCCGGTTTTGCGGGTGAGGCTCATGGTGCCGGCGAAGAAGCGGCCGTCGGGCGAGCATTTGCCGTCGTTGAAGCGGTTGTTCGGTTTGTCATGCTCCGGATCGGCGATCGCCGTGAGCACCCCGCTTGCCTCGTCGAGAAAATGAAACCCGTGATCACTCGCGATGACGAATCCGCCGCGCTGGCGTGGGACGATGGTGCCGACGCGTTGGCCCACCCCCCACGAGCGTTGGCTGTCGTCCACCGGATCGTAGCGGTGCACGCGCCGGCCTGCGGTATCCACGAAATAGAGGGCGTCCTGCCACCAGATCGGGCCTTCGCCCCATTGGCAGCGGATGTGACCAACCGGTTCGGTGCGGATCATGGCGGGATACTAGCGGGCCGGACGGACGGACGCAATCCCACAATATCGTGAGCCGGGGCTTTCATTGCGCATGGCGGCTTGGCAACATGGGCGTCATGAGCAACGCCCCCGTGCCCGAACTTTCCGGCTGGAGAAAGGCGTTCGTCGGTCTGCTCGAAGGCATGCTCGACGGGCTCTATCCGCCGTCATGCGCGGTTTGCGGCGTGAGTCTCAAGCATGGCCGGGCACTGTGCGACGCATGCGACCGTGACTTGCCGCGCCTGGCCGCGCCGTTCTGCGAGTGCTGCGGCGAGATGTTTCAAGGGAAGATCGACGGTCCGTTCGCCTGTCCCAACTGCCACGAACTTGCGTATGCCTTTGAATTCGCCCGGCCGGCGATGGTGCGTGACGAGCGCACGCTCGATTTGATCCATCGTCTGAAATACAACCGGCAGATTCACTTGGCGCGCGAATTGGGACGCCTTGCCCGGGAATCCTTCGCCGACCCACGGCTGGCCCCGGCGTTGGAAGGATCATGGCCGATGGTGCCCGTGCCCCTCCACCGCAGGCGCCTGCAGCACCGGCATTTCAACCAAGCCGGGGAAATCGCCAGGGTGCTTGGCGGGCACACCGGATTGCCCGTCCTAACAGCCCTGCGCCGGACCCGCCAGACCGACACCCAAACACGCCTCACCCGCAAACAACGCATGGAAAACCTCCGCGGTGCCTTTGCGATCACCCGCCAGGGACGCCGCTGGATCGAGTCGTCCCCGGATGGCGCGGTGCTCATCGACGACGTGCTCACCACCGGCTCCACCGTGAACGAGTGCGCCAAAACCCTCCAGCGCGCGGGATTCCGCCGGGTTTTCGTTGTCACCGTGATGCGTGGCTAACAGATCGCGGCTCATGGCGTGGCGACCCGCACGCTGGTTTCGGCGGAGCGTCCGTGGTCGTCGAGAACGCGCAACCGGTGACTGCCCGCCGCCGGCTGCCAGGACAGGGAATCCGCAGCGGCGCAGGTGCCGAGGAAGGCGTCTCCGCAAAACCAATAGAGGCTTTGGACACCGGAAACCGCGCGCGCCTGGAGCGGGATCGCGGAGTGGCCGGCAGGCCCTCCAATCTGATAGATGCGTCCGGTTAGCGGTGATATGATTTGCGGCGCGGCCCCCGGATCAATACCCGTTAGAGTGTCCGTGCCATTTTCAGGGTCGGGTGGAGGGTGCCGTGGCAAGCCAGCCTTGCGGAAAAGTTCGAGCATGTCGGGGGGCCAGAATTCATGCACTTCGCGCCGCAGGCCGGGCCGTCCGTCGTCACGGGCGACGCGACGTTTGCTGGATCCATCGACGAGGATTTCGCGGTGAAGTTGGCAGCATGCAATCGGTGAGACGCCCGGAACGAACCAAGCGCTGGCGGTTTGGCGGCACCAGGGGCCCGGCAGCTCGCCGGAAGTCGCGCACAGAACCACCTGTCTAACACCCGCAGGCGGGATGATGGGTTGATCAGGCAGACGCAGTCTTCCTAACAAATCGAACAGCAGCGGTGCGGCGCAGCGGCGGGCGACCAATCCGTTGTTACCGCGGCCGTTGAAATTGCCGAGCCACACGACGAGCACGTAATCGCCGCGCACCCCGACAGCCCAGGCGTCGCGGAAGCCGTGCGAGGTTCCCGTTTTCCATGCGACCGAGGGATCGGTGCGGGCAAACCCATAGTCAACGCCGAGATCGGCACCGCCGCGCAGCATGTCGAGCACGAGAAAGCGGGCCGGTCGCGAAAGCAG